>NZ_BAABDD010000008.1:0-251672 GCF_039539445.1 Salinactinospora qingdaonensis | reverse complement strand
AGAGGACAACAACTCCTTGGCTCACAGAACGACATGGCTACGATCCGACTTCCCCACCCAACCCCGAAACCGAATAGCAGCCCCACACCAGGCCACCCACCGCGCCGCTGTGTGCTACGCCCCCTCGTTGCCGCGACACGGCCCAACACCGGTGGGCGGCCCCCTCAACCGGCGGTCTGGCCGCAAACCACGGAGGGGACACGACCAGACCACCCGCCCCCGCCGTGCGCTCCACGGCCGCCGATCTCCCCTTTGCCCGTGGGGCGCGCGGCCATCCCGCCCGCAGAGTCGACGGCCAAGACCAGTGAAAGGACTATTCAACAGAGGGATAAGCCGAGAGTACGGATAGATATAAAATAAATTGTTGTACACGCGGGTTATTAGGATTTTAGTTATGCTGATGAGCAGGTAATCGGCGTACGCGGGAGGCAGGCGATGGACGCCAAGACCCGAGAAAAAATCCCCCAGGGTAGCGGCTCGGTCCTCGCCCAAGGCTGGTGCGCCTTGTCGGTGCTGCACGACACCATCGAGGCGCACGTCGAGAAGGCCCTGCAATCACAGCACGGGCTTAGCGTTCGGGAGTTTTCGGTCCTTGCGGCGCTGAGTGAACACGAAGACTCGAAGATGCGGATGAGTCAGGTCTCCGAGTCCGTGGTATTGAGCCAGAGCGCCACCACCCGTCTGGTGAACCGGTTGGAGGAGCGAGGTCTGCTGCGGCGCGTGCTGTGCCCGGACGACCGAAGAGGGATTTACACCGGCCTCACAGAAGAGGGGCATCGCCTTCTGGCAGAGGCGCATCCGACCAACGACAAGGCACTGGAAGAGATCCTCGACGAAGCGGAGACGAACCCCGAGCTGGCCCCGTTGGTGAAGGCTCTGCGTACCCACCGTCCCGGCATCTGACCTCGATGGCCGTTCCCATCTGTTGACCCCGAAAGACCGCCAAGGTCGCCAGGGAGACCAGCGGTGCGCCAGCACAGCGGTAGCCCTGCGCCGTTCGCATGAGGTCCGCAAGGTGGACGTGGCGGGGCACCGCGCGGTTCACCGCTTAGCCCAAGACAGACAGGGCGCCGACGGCCCGGTCTGGCTGACCGGCGTTGACAGCGCGAGCGCAGCCGCCGGGTGGGGCGTTGACAGCGGTCCCCCGGCGACTGCGAAAAGCTGTTTTTATACAGCGGTCATACGAGTTTCTTCAGGTCGTCGGCGTACTTCTCGATGAGCCCCGCCGACAGCCGCGGTATATCCTTCGTCGGTCCGATACCGGCGGCTTGGACCGCGGCATGGAACCGTTCAGAGGGAATGGCCGACCCTCGGATAGCGGCTTCAGGGTGCTTGTAGCTGTGGAGGAGCGGCAGTGCCGAGTACTGTCGTTGCTCGTCGGGCATTGCGCGCATGGCCGCCTCGAAGCGGGCGAGCCAGTCTCCATAGTCGTCTATCCGCTTGATTCCGTAACCCGCGTCGTTCAGCCAGTCCACGAAGGTGTCGAGTGAGATCCCGTCATCGTGGGGGTTCACCAGGTTGAAAGTCTGGTATCCCGGTGCGCCTCCCCCGCCCAGAGTGACGATGGCCGAAGAGTTGAAATCCACCGGTAGGCCGTCATAGTGGGCGCGCTCGGCGGTCGTGTCGTCCTCGGATCGGTAGAACGAACGGGGTGCGATACCGGTGGCGATGATGCTGAACAACAGACGGCTGAACATGTCCGGGACATTCAACTGGCCGCTGTACCGGCTGTGCGCGAGTATCATGCTCGACCGGAACGTCGTGACCGGTAGGCCGCACTCGTCGTGCGCCTCCCGCAGCAGGACCTCTCCGGCCCACTTGCTCGTCGCGTAACCGCTGGCATAAGCATCGTCGTCGATACGCTGGACGGGGATCGCGTCTCGGATGTCGGAGTCCTCGTCCACGGCCGGCTGCCCGGGCCGAGACGTAGCGACGGCCACGCTGGAGATATAGGTGAACTGCTTGATCCTACTGGTCATAGCCAGACGGATGAGTTCCGCGGTCCCCACGACGTTGGCGTCGAACAGGTGGTTGTAGGGCAGGACGTGGTTCACGAGGGCGCCAGCGTGGACGATCAGGTCCACCTCCTTCGACAGTCGTTGCCACGTCGAGTCGTCGAGCCCGAGTTGAGGGGCCGAGATGTCGCCCGCCAGCACCTCCAGATGCCCGGAGGCCGCGTCCCGGAACGTGCGGACCAGGTCCTCGTCGCCACTCGCGAACGCCTCATCGAGTCGGGCCTCGGCCGCCTCGGCGTCCTTCCCGCGCACGACGCAGATCAGCTTTCCGCCGGTCTGTGACAGCCGCTCCAGCCACTCCAGGCACAGGAAACGACCGAGGTAGCCGCTCGCTCCCGTCAGCAGCACGGTCTGGGGAGCCCCGGCAGTGCGGGGAAGAGCGTGGGCGCCAGCGATGGTTGCCGAATCGAGGAACTTGTCCAGAGTCAAATGTCCGGCGTACGCCTCGGTGCTGTCCTGACCGTGCACCGACGCCATACTGGGGCGCTTCGTCCCGCTGCTGCGCTTCTCGTCGATGTAGTTGGCCAACTGCTGCAAATCGTTCGCCGGACTGATGACGACATCTACGGGAACCGGGATCTCGAAGATCTCGTTGAGCAGTTCCGAGAACGAGACAGCGGAGAGGGAGTCCCCACCGAGGTCTCTGAAACGCGAGGTAGGACCGATCTCGGAAGTCGAGCCGGCGAGCAGTGCTTGAGCGGCTCGCTGAACGGTCTCCAAAGTTGGGCGCTCGCGGCCCGTACGGCGTAGCTCACGCAGTTCGTCGTTCTCCCGCGCGGTTATGTCGGCGTACAGCCGCTCAAGAGACTCGGCATACCGTTCCGTAAGCTGTGGCCGCAGCAGCTTACGGTGATCTGAGAGCAGACCGTTCTCTTTGCTGAACGGTTCGGTCTCGATCAAGAAGTCACGCGGAATCTCGTATGAGTTCAGTCCGTTTTCTTTCGCGACCTCCTGGAACGAGGTGCTGAGAGCCTGTTTGAGTTCTTCTTCTTTTCCGACGAATTTTTCGATGGTTGCGGGCGGGGGAACCACCACGGCGAGTAGATAAGATCTTTCGCTGTTGCCGTACACGAAGATCTGCTGTACCAGCGGGCTTGAGGCGAAGATGGACTCCAGGCGTGAGACTGCGACAAACTCACCCTGCGAGAGTTTGAGAACGTTCTTTCGGCGGTCGACGACAGCGAATCGCTCCGGTCTGACCTCCGCTACGATGTCGCCCGTCTTGTAGTAACCGTCGGCATCGAACAGCTCCTCGGTCAACTCGGGATGTCTGTAGTAGCCGGGAATGATGGAGTCGGTCTTCAGCAAGAGCTCGCCGCGCGGATACGGCGAATCGGTCCGGTAGTAGCCGAGTTCGGGTACGTCGTCGAGCCGGTATTCGACCACCGGGGGACGGATCAGCTCGCCGTCGACCATGACTCCGGCAGCCTCGGTGGAGCCATAGACGATGTGTAGCTCAAGGTCAAGAAGGGACTCGATGAACTCGTGCAGTTCGGCCGACAGCGGTGCTGAGCTGGAACTCGCCCACCCGACGCGACCGCCCAGAAGTTCCTGGCGCATCTCCGCCTTGACCTCGGCGTCGACCGTGTCTCGGTCGGCACCGTCCATCTCTCTTCGGTGGAGTTCGCGCTGGTAGCGCTGGAAGAGCATCTCACACACGCGCGGAATCAAGGATAGTTCCGTCGGACGCACGAGGGAGATGTCCTCGAAAAGGGTCGACAGGTCGCTGTTGGCTGTGAAATAGCTGGCTCCGCCGCGCGCCATCGTGTTTTTGAGTGACGAGTGCCCGGCGACGTGGCTCATCGGCATATAGTTGATGTTGACTGCATGCTCCTCGGAGAAGAGCTTCGACCAGGAGCCCCCCCACATTCCGGCCGCGAGCCGTTCGGTGTACATGGCGCCCTTGGGCGTGCCGGTGCTTCCCGAGGTGTAGATCAGCATGGCGAGCGGATCGTCGTCGTCCGCGGGGGTGAACAAGGGGGCCTCGGGCAGTGTGGCACCTCGTTCGACGATCTCCGACAGGGAATCGATGGACACGTCGCGTCCGGCCCGCGCCAGATATTCACGGGCGGAGTCGTACTTCTCACGCTGGTCTTCGACCTGTGGATAGTAGTCGAAGACCACCAGGCGCCGGACCGATGAGCCCTTCACCGCCAATTCGGCAGCCGTATCCAGGTGCTCCAGGCTTGAAGCGAGGATGGAGGGTGCTGTCTCGTCGGTGATCGACTCTAGCTGCGGCAGGGGAGAGCTGGTCTGTAGCGGAACACTGACTGCGCCGAGATGGATACAGGCCAGATCCAGCGTTGTGTAATCACCGCTGGTGAAACCGATAATGGCTACTCGTTCCCCTGGGCGCAGCGCACGCTTCGGCTCGTGATGCCATTCGTTTGCTACGGCGCGGACACGTTTCCAAAGTTCGCGGTAGCTGGTCGTCTCATAGTGCGGTAACAGATTGATTGAGACACGGCCCGTGGTGGAGTCCCGCGTAAACGTCTTCGCACGTTCACCGAAGGCGATTCGATCCGCGTATCGTTCCATAATGGTTGCCATGATCTGCGAAAGCCGCATTAAAGCTTCTCCGTATCCCGATACGGTAAGAAATTCCATGTACGGGAGTCCCGATCGACTCCAGCTTGCAATGCGAGGCTAGCTAAAGCGGAAAAGCACTTTCGAGTGTTCGATCGGCAATCTGTCATGTCGGTCATACGGCGTCCGCCGATTCCCGGTCATCCATACAGGACAGATTGTCAGGGGGAGTTGGAAATGGCTTTCAATACCTCGGGCGAGAGAGGTGGTATACACAAAATAATAGGAATAACTTTTGTTGACGGCGTGTCTCTGTTTCTGCCGTGAGGCGACAACGGAAAAACGTTCTCTCCGGGCGTCGTTTCCAGCGTTCGCGGCTGTGTCGCCCCTCCTCAATGGCGCGCCGCCGTACCATGTCCCCGGCTATGGGAAGCGGGGATCACTCACCGCCGAATGGTTCCACTGAGCAGATCTCCGAGGATCACGGGACCGTTCTCGGTGAGGATGGACTCTGCGTGGAACTGGGCTGAGGCAAAGCCCGGCCCGCGCAGTGCGTGCACCTCTCCGTTCTCCGGATCACGGCACACCTCGATGGCGCCGACTCCGGGGAGCTCCACCTTGTCCTCTTTCGAACGGGCCGAGAAGGTGTTGTAGAAGCCCACACGCTCGGCTTTTCCGAAGAGGTCGATCCTCTTCTGTAGCCCTTGGTTGGGGACCTCCCGCCGGATCACAGGCAGGTCGATCAGGCCGCACAGCACCTGGTGGCTCAGGCACACCGCCAGGAACGGACGAGTGGACTTGAGCAGTTCGGTGAGTGATGAGCGCAGCCGCGCGATCTTGGGGTCTTGAGTCTGTAGGGGATCTCCAGGGCCAGGACCCATCACCACCAGGTCGCTTCCGTCGAGGGTGTAGGGCTCGTCGAAGCGGCGCACCTCCACCAGCAGCCCGAGGGACGTGAGCTGAGCGGCGATCATCGAAGTGAAGGTGTCCTCGGCATCGATCACGAGCACGCTGCGCCCGGCCAGGTCGGGCAGCGGGGTGGCGTCGGAGTGTTTACCCAGCCAGTAGCCGGCGAGGTGGGAGTTTCGACGTTCGAGTGCCGCGCGCACCTCGACATCGTTGCTCAGAGCACCCGCGGGCTCGTCGGTCAGGGCCGAGCGGAGCCCGGCGGCCTTGACCCGCGTCTCCTCCGCCTCCGAGGCGGGGTCGGAGTGACGCACGATGGTGGAGCCCACGCCGATGCGCAACTCCCCGTCGTTGCTGATGTCAGCGGTTCGGATGAGGATAGCCGAATCCAGTGTGCGCTCCCCCTCCCCGTCCCTCCCCACAAGGGCGACAGCGCCGCTGTAGTAGCCGCGCCCCTCGGGTTCGTAGCGACTGATGATCCGAGAGGCGCTCTCCACGGGACTTCCCGTGACCGTGGGCGCGTACATGGTCTCGCGGAGGATCTCACGCACATCCTCACGGCTGCGGCCCTCGATGAAGTACTCGGTGTGCGCGAGCTTCGCCATCTCCTTGAGGTACGGGCCGAAGACCCGTCCCCCCAACTCGCAGAAGCGCGCCATCATCTTGAGTTCCTCGTCAAGAACCATGTACAGCTCGTCGGTTTCCTTGCCGTCCTCCAGAAAACGCAGGACGGAATCCACGGAAGGACCGTTGAGCGGGTAGCGGTACGTGCCGCTGATCGGGTTCATCACGGCGGTGCCCCGGTGCAAGCTGATGTGGCGTTCAGGGGAGGCGCCGATGAGGGTACGCCCGGGAACGTGGACGAGGAACGTCCAGTAGGCGCCGGACTCCCCCTGCAACAGACGCCGGAACAGGGTCAGCGCGACGTGGGGCCCGTAGTCGGAGATGTCGGCGATGTAGGTGCGCTTGAGGACGAAGTTGGCTCCCTCCCCGCTGCCGATCTCCTCGTCGATCAGGCGGCGCGCGGTGGCCGCGTAGGTATCGTCATCAAGGTCGAACCGGCCACCGCCCACCGAGATCCCGGTGTTGGGAAGGCGGTGCATGACCTCGGGCAGTGGCACGCTCTGCTGCTCGTTCACCTCGATCGCTACAAGGGGCGTGCCGTCGTTCACGGCCTCGAACCCCCGCTCGGCGATCTGGCGGTACGGCAGCAGCGCCAGAAGCTCGTGCCCGGGGACGGTTGTGGCATCCCCGTCGGCGGAGCGCAGCGGCAGGGCGTCGAGTTCTTCAAGGTGGCGCACGTTTCCGGTGATCACGTCGATACGTGCTGGATCGCCTGCCTCGGAGCGGTGAAGCAGCGCGTATCCGCCAGAGGTGCCGGCGAGGACTCGCTCCAACAGGTCTGAGGTCTCGGTGGGCATACTGGCGCTCCTCTCCTCATCGGGAATCGTCGTCAGGGTCACCGCGACGCTGTGAAAGCGCCGCCCAAGGCGCTGAGCGCCTGTTCGGCGGAAGCCACCACGGCGCAGCGTGCTGCCGCGTAGCGCAGCGCCATCCAGTGGTCATCGGCGGAGAAGTCGGCGACCGCGTCGGCGATCACGAAGGTTTCGATGTCGTTGCTGAAGGAGTCCACGGCGGTAGCCAGGATTCCGACGTGGGCGTAGACCCCACATAGGATGAGTTGGTCGCGATTGTGGCGCCGCATGAGGGAAAGCAGTTCGGTGGAGTGGAAGGCGCTGTAGCGCCATTTGGTCAGCATCCAGTCGCCGTTGTCGGGGCGGACCGGTGAGGCGACCTCCCGGTCCTCAGGAGCGACACGCATGCCGGGGCCCCAAAAGTCGCGGAGAAGACCGCGTTGCTCCCGGGTCATGTCGCCAGGCTGAGCGGTGTAGGCGATCGGTACGCCGCGCTCAGCGCAGGCGGCCCGGAGGGAGGCCGCTCTCTTGAGGAGCGGGTCTCGCACGCTCTCCGGCAGTGGACGCAGGAAGAACTCCTGTAGATCGTGCAGCAGAAGAACGGACCGCTGCGGGACGATCTTCCATTCGGCGGTGTTGGCGGGCAGTCCATCGTGTTCGGGGAGGAGATAGGGGTCGATCTGCGGAATTCCGGGCATGTCCGAGGTGCATCCTCTCTACCGGTCAGGGGACGTGCGGGTTAGGCGTTCCAGGCCGAGACCACATCCAGGGCCTGCCGAGGGTTGAGACGCGGGTCGCAGAAACTCGTGTATTTCGTGCTGACCTCGTCCAGGCGTCCCGCGTGGTCAGCGCATTCGGTGACCTCATCCGGCGTGGTCTCCAGATGAAGTCCTCCGGCTACCCCGCCCGCCTCGTGGACCGCGCGCTGGAATCCCTCCACTTCGCGGATGACAGTGTCCACGCACCGGGTCTTGTAGCCGTCCTCGGTGCTGACCGTGTTTCCGTGCATCGGGTCGGTCAGCCATACGACAGGGTGTCCGCTAGAGCGTGCAGCCTCCACGAGCGCCGGGAGCCGGTCGCGTATCGTGTCGGCACCCATCCGCGCAATGAATGTGAGGCGCCCAGGCTCCTTCGCTGGATCGAGGCGTTCGCACAGTCCGACGAGTTCATGCGGCTCGACTTTGGGGCCGATCTTGCAGGCCACCGGGTTGTCCACCGTCGACAGCAGGGCCACGTGGGCCTCGTCGAGACCGCGAGTGCGCTCCCCGATCCACGGCCAGTGGGTGGAGCCGAGCAGGTAGCCACCCCCTGAGGGAGAGTCCTCCCAGCGCACCATGGGAATCTCATAGTCGAGGAGAAGTGCCTCGTGGCTGGTCCACAGTTGGGACACGGCTCGTGATCCGGTGCCGTCTCGGCCCCATCCCAGACTGTTCATGGCCTCGTAGGAGGCGGAATAACCTTGGATGATTCGGAGCGGGTCATGACGGCGCAGTTCCGGGGCGGGTTCGGGGGAGTTGACCATGTGGCCTCGGTAGACCGGCAGTTCCTGGCCGGCAGCCATCTCAGTCGGTTTGGAGCGAGGCTTGGCGAACTGTCCCGCGACGCGCCCCACGCGGATGACAGGAAGGTGAGTGTTCATTTGCAGCACTCCGCCGAGCATGTCGATCAGCCCGGCTTTGCGGATCACACCGCCAGACAGGCAATCGGCGGGGTCCTCGGCGCAGTCCCCCGCCTGTAGGACCAGGGCCTGCCCCAAGGAAGCCTTAGCCAGCAGCGAGCGCAGTCGGCGGACGTCGGTTCCCCGTACGAGCGGGGACCGTTCATTCAGGTCGGCGGTCACACGGTCGAGTAGTTCGCTGTCTTCCCATTTCGGTTGTTGCTGGGCCGGCATCGCTCGGATTTCGCTCAGCACGTTGTTCACCTCGTCAGGAGAAAATGAAGCAGGAGAGTCGAAGTTGGGGCAGAGAAAGAGGCGTTATGGCAGGCGTGGTGTCCTCCTGGCGATAGGGTCCCACCATGGCTTTGCACTGCGGCTCCGAGCGGAACGCCACCGCGCGGCCGCTGAGCAGGAAGAGGGATATCCGGTAGCGGCTTTCCAACATGGAATTTTTCATTGAAGAAAACGGTGCGGCAAATACATTTCTTATCGCTGTCATGTTGGTTCGCATATGTCAGGTGCGGCCATAAGTCCAATGAGCCATGGACCCGCCTGTCCTCCGTCAGCCGGACTAAGCTGCCTGTCCGAAATATTCTTTGACCAGTCGAGGTGGGAAGAACGTTGCCCGAGAACATCCGCTGGTACGACACGGAGGAAGGGCAGGCCTTGGTCCGCCTTCTTACCGCGGAGGGGGTCTCTCCGTGGCTCCAAGGGCTGACTAGGGAACAGCTCGTCCGAGGCGAATTACGCCGCGCGGCGAAGGCGGGCCTGTGCGGTGCTCTTTTGGATGCCGCTGACATAGGGACCGCCCTCCGCTGGGGGACGGCCTACCGCGCACAGATGGAGCAACTGGCGGCCCAAAACGTGTCGCTGTCGACCGCGCTTCGGGTCATCCTCGTGAAAGACGCGCGTCTTGCATGCGATGACCTGCTTGGTCTCTATGAGGAGACGGGCGGTGCGGATGGGCAGGTATCGTTCGCCATCTCTCCCTCTCTGGCGTTCGATCCTGACGCCGCTGTCATGGAGGCGCGTGTGGTGCGCAGGACCGTGGACCGGCCCAACCTTCTGGTGGCGCTGCCGGGCGTGGGGGCCGGGAAGACGGCTCTGGAAAGGTTGCTGGCACGCGGTATCGGGGTGCACGTCACCGGAGTGTTCTCCGCCAAGCAACACCTCCGGGTCCTGCGGAGCTGTGCCAAGGGGCTGCGCGCGGCGTTGGACAGCGGCCGGAAGCCCGAGTCCCTCCATGTTGTGGTCTCGATGCCGTTGAGCCCTCTCGACAGCGCCGCAGCAGCGCTGGTCGAGAAGACGGCGCCGGACCAAGAGGACTTGAGTGGGGTGCTTGGAATCGCCAGTGCACAGATGACCTTCCACACCCACGAGGTGGAGCTGTCACGTCCCGAGTGGGCCGCTTTGACCGATAAAGGGGCCCTCCCCCCGAGGCTGATGTGGCGCCACCACCGCTCGCAGGCGGCTGCGTTGTCTCCTGGCCACTACGTCCGCGGCGTCGTCGGCTGGCGCACGATCATGGCCATGGATTCCGACGCCTTCGCCGCCGCAGCCGCCTCCGAGCAACCGTGCGGGGACACGCTGCTCTGCGCCCGCCCGCAGGCTATGGCTGCTCTCCAGGAGTTGGAGGAGATCGGGATCAACCTCTCCACCATCATCCCCGCACTGCAACGTGAGCACGTCGAGAGCGGGGTCCTCCGGAGGGAAGAGGTGCTCGGGCTGCTCTCCGACGTGTTGGAAGAGGTCAATTCCACTCGTTGAGGAGACGGGGGTCCCTCCACCGCCGGACGGGCCGCGGGTGTGAAGAGCCCCGCCTGGGTGCCCTGTCGGGGGCGGCCGACAGGCTTTGGCACGACGGCAGAGTGCTCGGGCCAGCGTCTGCTACGTAGACCCGGTGTCGCCTGCACCTCGTGCGGACAACCGTCCCACCGCAAGGTGGAGTGCAGTCACGCCACCGGGCCGACGCCCGGCCGATCCCGAGCGAGGAGAGCCGTGATGGTTCTAACCGCGTCTCAGTCCGATGCCCGTGAAGCCGTTTTGACCGACATGTCCGCATCGCTCTTCGCCTCTCTGTCCCGTGCCGATCAGCGCCGCAGAGGTCTCGCCTACCTGCGCGGCCTGTTGTCGGTGGAGGGCCGTAAGTCCATCAGCAACATCGCCTCCGGCCTCGGCCCCGGAGCCGAGCAGAGCCTCCACCACTTCGTGAGCAATTCGACCTGGTGCTGGAATCCGATGCGCGACGCGCTCGCCTGCTACGTCTCCGAACGCTTTCCCCCACGCGCATGGGTGGTGCGCCCCACCCTGATCCCCAAAGCGGGACGCAACTTCGTTGGAGTGGAGCGTCACATACATCCCGAGACCGGTACGGCGGTGAACGCTCAGCGCGCGGTGGGGGTCTGGAGCACGCACGAGAGTATGTCCGTGCCAGTGCACTGGAGGCTCCACCTGCCTCCCGCCTGGCTTCGCGACGAGGAGCGCAGGCGACAGGCCCTCATCCCCGATGAGGCGGTGGAGGAGACGATGGGTGACTGCGTCACCGCTGCCGTTCTCGCCAGAGCCGACCGTGAGGGGCGCCGGGTACCGGTGGTCGCCGATGCCCGCGGGCAGGACGCCGCCTCCATGATTCGTCGCCTGCGAGCACGAGGGTTGCCCGTGGTCGTACGGATCGAAGGAAGTATGGAAGTCGAGCCGCTCGTTGACCGTTTCCCGGGGCCCTGCCCCGCGCACCGCCTCATGGCTGCGGCTCGCCACCTTCGACGGGTCGTGCCGTTGAGAACGGCCGCTACCGGGGTGAGCCACCAATCGCCCCTCGTGGTCGCCGAGGTGAGCGTGCGACTGCCGTCCAGGAGACACAGAACGAGCGACATGGAGGGCATGCTCCTGCTCGCTGTCGAGGACGTGGCGGGCAGTGGTCCCACGGAGCTGTGGCTGGCCGATCTAGCGAAATCCTCCGTCGCCGATGTGGTATCGCTGACCCGATTGATGCAGCAGGTCGACTACGGGGCAACCATCGCCGACCGTCTTGGCATCCGGGACTTTTCGGGTCGTTCCTTCACCGGATGGCATCGGCACGCGACCTTGGTCTCGGCGGCACACGCGGTGGAGGCGCTCGCCGGCACCTCTCCGAGCATGGCCCGAAGCGCGTGACCCCCGACCCTGCGTGCTGCCCCCTCCGTTCGCGGAGGGGGCAGCACGCCCGTGGGCCGTGCCCGGCCCTCAGACCGGGGACGCTGCTGTTCGATGGGCCGGCAGCAGGATGCATCCGGCTCGCCGAGTCCGTACGCAAGACCGGCCGCGCCGCTTTCACAGTGCGGTGCAGCAGGAAACATCCGGAAGGGGCAGCCGTCCTGGGCCGGACTCCCCCCGCTTCGGACAGGGCAAGCAGGTCAATCTTCCTCCAAAGCACTCCGGACACCCGTACTGTTCCGCTGTAGCAGATGATGCAGGTGCACCAACCGCAGGGCCAGGTAAAGCTCCAGAGACCGCTCCGGTTGCTGCCACTCGGGGCCGAGCAGTTCACCAATGCGCTCCAGGCGACGTGACACGGTGTTTGGGTGGACATGGAGCCGCTTCGCCGCGTGCGTGGGACTGTTTCCGGTAGCGAAATAGGCTTCCAAGGTCGCCAGCAATTCAGTGCCGTGCTGCCGGTCATAGGCCAGGAGAGAACCGATAGTGGAATCGATGAACCCCGATATGTCCTGGCGATCCGACAGCAGCGTTCCGAAGAAGCCGAGTTCGTCGGCAGAGGCCGCTGTGCCCTTCCCGTACATGGTGAGGATCGCGTCCAAGGTCCTGCACGCCTCCCGGTAGGCCGTGTGCACCTCCGCTCCGCCGGTGAAAGGGCCGGCCCCCGCCGCCGTGATCGGGAGTCCCAGGACCCGTTGAAGTTCGGTCGCGACTTCGCGGGCTGCGGTCCCGGAGGCAGTTCCGGGGATCAGCAGGACGAGACGGTCACCTTGAACGGTCCGGAGTCCCTGACGCCTCTGGGTGAACGAGTTGGCCCAGGACACCGCCTGGGCGGGGATGGCCTCATCAGTCTCGACCACCACGATGACCTGGGGCTCGCCCAGATCGAGCCCCAGACGCAGGGCCCGCTGCTCTCGCCAGCCCATGGAGCGGCGGTCGAGGTCAGAGGCTTCGAGCACCAACTGACCGAGGAGTTCGTTACGGAGTTGGCCCACCGACACCGAGCCGCGCATGCACAGCAGTGCGGTGATCGAAAGTGTCTGGGCCGCCACTCGGATCTGCTCGACAGCCTCCTTCCCGACCGGTGAGTCGAAAACGAAAAGCACGATGCCGAGATCCTCGCCCTCAGCGCGAGCGAGCGCCGCCCATGTGTGCTCGTCCAACCGTACGGGTTCGCCCGAAGCGTGAGCTTGTGACATACCCCTTGAGACGGCGGCGTGGGTGGGCCAGTCGCCGCCAGAGGGCTGCCCCGTGCTGCACAGTTCGTCGCCGTGTGCGGACAGGAGCCGCACAGCAGCACCGAGGTGTTTGGCGATCTCGGTGATCAGGGAGGTGAGTTCGGCTCCGCTGAGTATGTTGGAAAGAAGCCGGTCGGGCAGGAAGGAACCCAAGTCGCCCCGCTTCCCCTCAAGTTCCAGCCGGGCTTGTAGATCGTCCCGAGCGGCTTCGGCCTTCTCCAAGCGCTCCATCCGCCGCAGCAATCCGCCGGCAATCTCACCGAAGCTGCTCATGAGCGACACCTCGTCGACGCTGAAATGGCGTACGCTGCGGGAACCGGCGAAAAGTATCGTGGAGGACTCGGTGTCACGGGACAGGGGGATCGCGATGAGGCCCCTCACCCCCTCGGAGAGCATCATGTCGTCGGCGACCTCGTCGTGGGTGAAGCGTTCATCGGAGAGGTAGTCGGGAGTCCACGCTGGCGCCTGGGCCGACAGCGCCCATTGCCCCAGGCCGCCCCCCTCCACCGTGGCGACCTCCGCATGGAGCATCGTGGAAACATGCCCGTCCGGGGCGTGGATGTAACGGCCCTCCCTGCGGCTTTCCACCTCGATGAACGCGATGTCCAGCCTCATCAGAAGACGAGCGCGGCGAGTCAGCATCCGCTGGAGATCCGTCTGGGTCTGTTGCTCGGCGAGGTCTCGGACAGCATCAATAAGCGCAGTGAGCGCCCCTTCCCGGTCTCGGCGGAGTTCGAGTTCTTCATGGACCCGAGCCACGCTCTGCATGACGTCGTCCATCTCCGGGTCCCCCCACGCTGCCCCTTCCACGTTGTCACACTCTCGCCTTTCTGAACGTCAGGGGATTTTTTTCATATTTTTTGCATCATAAATACACTCTATCGGACGAGTTACGAAGATGGTAACCTATTTTTAGTTTTGGCGTAATATGTCAAGCTTTATCCACATCTGTGGAGGGTGAGGGTAGGGGTGGTGTGATGATTTGGCTGGTGGTGCGCGTTTTCCGTGGTTGAGTGCGTTCATGCGACTCATGGGACTGTTTATTAGTGGAATGTCCAAGGGAAGGGTGGACACGAGTTCGGGTAGGCACGTCAGTGAGTGACCAGGAGCTTTTATCTTGATGCCCGGAATTTGTGATAGGGGACACGTGGTAGGTGAGTTTGTACTCCCTGATACCGGGCATCCTGAGCGAGCTATGACTGGATCTTCAGTCGAAAGACGGGGCACGGAGTGAGCGACGATACCGATCGCGAAGCCGGTATCGGTCATGGGTCCGGTCGTCATCCCGAATGACTTCACGGTGCGGTCCAAAGCCTGGGCACGCTGCGTTGCCCCAGGGCGTTACTGTCTCGTTTGAGCTGGACCTTCCGCTGTATCCGACCGGGGCCGTGACAGTGAGGTGGACACCTGGGCCGGGGGCGCACACGCCGCTGGCCCGTCGGCCACGGGTTTCCGCTAAAGAAAGCGGGGACTAGGCCGAGGGTCGTGACCTCGGCGGGGATCGAACCGGGCGCGCTCGCGTCGCCTTTTCGGAACCGGGACGATGAACTGCGCATCGACGCCGCAGCAGCCACGGGGACGGCTCTGCCCCGTGGTGGCGTCGTTGCTGTGCTATGCCGTTCGATTGCCTGCGGCTATGGCACCTCGCCAGAGGCGTTGGTGCCTGCACGGCACGACAGCGGCCCGGTACCGCGGCGGACCCGCTCGTTGTCGCTCAGAGCGCGCATGCTTGGCCCGCTCAACTTGCACGCTAAAAGAATCAGACCGCTTCAGGGGCCGAAGTGGTATCAGGAATCGAGGGGGCGGCTGAGAAGGCGTCGAGGTGGCTGGCGCTTTTGTGGGGCACAGTCGGCCTGTCGCGGGAAATCATGCTGTGACAAAGATCCGGTACCGCTTGAAAGTCGTTCGGAGTTGCAGTGGAGCAGGAGGTCGCACACATCCGGATTCGGCGAGGGATGTTCTCCCGTGCGGAGGAAAAATTTAACGTTTTTAGTTGTCCGGTGCCGGGATGATGGTCTTGATGGGTCGCGGAAACGCTGTGTCGAGGCTAACACGGCGAACCCAGTGAAAAAATTGGACGGGCTCTTCGCCGGCACGGCTGGTGGTAGAGACAACAGAAAGACGGGCGCAGTTCCCGCCGGCGGTCTGTGTGTTGGCAGCTTCGGCTGAGTGGCTTTATGAATAGGGGAGTCATTCCGTCAGAGCAGAGTTGATCAATCTTTCACTCGGACGCATTCATGCGAGTGCCGGATAGGGGGAGGCGGGGCGACGCCACTTAACATCCAGAGCGAAAGTAGCCCTCCAGTTCCGTCCTGCGGCCAGGCCACCGATCAGTAGTCCAGACGAGTAGGGGAAGACCGTCGAACAGGATGACACCGCTGAAGACGAGGAGCACGACCTATGCCATGGTGACCAGCGCACGGCTTCCCGGTTCGCTCCCCGATACTGCGGTAGACCACGCCAGCCGGTTGCTCCTCACCCGGAGTCAAGCTTCCCGCCATGGGGAACGTTCCTCCCAGCCATTTTGTTCATGACACGCTTAACAAGCGTAAGTAATATTTGCATAGGCTTCCGTGTGCACGAGAAAGATAATGCCTCATGCAAGTACTATCTCGCAAGGCTTCGGTGGAGGAGGGCGCTGTCGGGTTAGATGGCGTGTCGACGGCTGCGTATGGGCGGCCAACACGAGTCCTATCGGCCGGTCAAGCGGCTACACGGTGCTCGACACGTGCAGCCCGTCGCCGCAATATGGGTGCACCGGAGGGTGGGAACGCTCCTCACCGAGGCTGATCGGCCCGTCCCTCCCCAACAAAGCTTCGGAGTTGCGCAACGGGCGCGGAGACAGTGCGGCACGAGCGCGGAGTCGCCATGCCGGGCTGAGAAGGGGCCGGGCGGGCGCGGTTCTCTTAGGCTGACGCGACCATGCGGAACTATTACGCCAGTCGACTGCCACCCGCAGGGCAACCCTGCCCACCCCTGGCCTTCTGCGATGAAGAAGAAAAGGCGGGCCGAACCTGGTGGCCCCAGGAGGATTCGAACCTCCGACACCCGCTTTAGGAGAGCGGTGCTCTGTCCCCTGAGCTATGAGGCCGAGTCGCTCCAAGCCTAGCGGACCGTGCGGTCTCGTTGGTGCCAGAACCCCCCACCGGGGCGGCAGCGGCCCGGAACAGACAAGGGTGAGGGAAAGATCGGGGAAGACGTAGCGCCCGCGCCGGCAGGGTGGCGGAGCGACAACACGGGCAGGATCGCCGACGCTGTCGCATTCGCGCGCTTTACCCTCTACCTTATTTCTGCGTGAGTTCACTTCCGAAAAGTAGCCACTACTCAAGGTGGCTGTATCGTGGCGACACGTGCCACTACCTCATAGGAGTAGCCTTGACCTGCCTAAATCAGAGAATCTGAATGTCGCGTTGCTCACCTGCTCCGCGGTCGGCCAAGCGTGGCCGCCCCCGGTGAGGCCGCGGAACAGCCGCCCGAGCTGTACTGCCGGCTCCCCAGGGCACGCCGAAAATGGCCAGGCGTGGTCCACACCTTGCGACCGTTCAGTACCCTTTTCGCGTGAAGGGTTGTCATAGCCTTTGAGTGATTCCCGTCACACGCTTGTCGTGACCGGGTAACGGCGTCGAGAGACCCGACCGGCGCATCCCCGTCACGCAGAGGCGACATCCCTTGAGCAGTAAGTTCATCGGGGCTCCCGGTCTTGGAGCGTGAAGGACGACCGTGGGTTTCCCGATGCGCGCTCGACCCGTCGCAGCACCCGCCCCGATTACGGTCGTGTGCCAGGTTGCGATGTGGTCAGGCAGCCCATCGACCCAGGTAGTCGGAGGAATCACGTGCCGTTCGTTCTCGACTCGACGCGGCGAAACAACCGCGTACCGAAGAGCGGGGCCACGTCCACCCTTCCCTCTCATCCGCGTCTCCGGCGCAGGTTCATCTTGACCACCCTGTTCACTGTGGCTTTCGCCCTGTTCGCGGTCACGGGAGGACAGGCCGTGGTCTCCCCGGCGACCAACCCCGCCGCGGCCGACGAGAGCCTGGAGTCGTTGAAGGAACAGGCACAGCAGGCCAAAGAAGAGCTGGAGCAAGCCACCGAGGACTACACCCAGCGTCAGGAAGAGCTGGAAAAATCCCAGGAAGAGCTGGTCAAGACGCTGCACGAGTTGCAGCAGACCGAACTGCGCCTCTCCGAGATGCGCCAACCCCTGGCCCAGATGGCCGCCATGCTCTACAAGCAGCCCGACGTTGGAGTGATGGGCCTGATCACCTCCGGCTCCTTTGACACCGACTTCCAAGCCGAGTCGCACATCGTCAAGATCTCCAACAACAAGGAAGCCCTGCTAGAGGAGGCCAGCAACCTGCGCGAAAAGCAGGAGGAGCTGACGAGCGAGGCCCAAGAGTTGCAGTCGCAGAACCAGTTGGAGAAAGTCGAACTCGCCGACCAGCTCGCGGCGCTGCGCGACAAGTCCGAGAAGAGCACCGAGAAGCTCACCAACGAGCTGGAGGAGCGCGGACTGTCGGTGGACGCCTACATGGCCGGTGTCGAATGCGACCCCGCGGCCGGCAGCGCGGCCTCTGGCTACCCCAACGGGCTGCTGCCACAGGAAGCCCTGTGCGAGCTGCACCAAGAAGGCGAGTTCCTGCGTGCAGACGCCGCCGTCGACTTCCTGCGCATGAACCAGGCCTACGCCGAGCGTTTCGGCGAGAGCATGTGCCTGACCAGCTCCTACCGTGACCTACCCAACCAGCAGCGGGTGTTCCGCGAGCAGCCGCCCGGCAACGCCGCCGTGCCCGGGACCAGTAACCACGGCTGGGGCTTGGCGGTCGACCTGTGCGGCGGGGTGCAGAACCAGGGATCACCGCAGTTCAACTGGTTGGAGGCCAACTCCCGCGAATACGGCTGGTTCCACCCCCAGTGGGCCTACTCCAACCCATTCGAGCCTTGGCATTGGGAATACGAGGCCGTGCACGGCGAATAACGGGTGCAACGGCCGGGCCCTCGTCGCCGCGGGGCGCTGCGGTGCTCATAGCCTCACGGGAGGGCCACGCTGTCGCCTGCCACCTCGCACTGTCCGAGGCCCGGTACGGCGCCTACGGCCACGCCGGTCACACCGGCCCCTCGCGCGCCGGCGGATCGTCACCGACAGCCGGCTGCCCGCGGCGTGCCCGGCGAGCCGTTGCGCCTCCTCCTCGGTGACCGCTACCACCACGAGCGCCTCGGAGTCTCCCGCCGGCCCCGCGGTGTCGCCTTCGGCAGCGGGCAGTGCGACCACAGGCCGGTCGCTGACAACGGTGGTGGCCGTCGCTGCCGGGCGTGCCGCGCCGAGGGCCAGGCCCTCGCCCGCGGCGGCGAGAACGTCGACCCGGCTGCCGGGCCGCAGCAGCGACACGGCCCCCGGATCGGCCAGGCGTACCGGAGCCGCCACCAGAGCCGGGCCGTAGGCCGCAGCGGGCGGGTCGGCGAGCCGGGCCGGGGTCAGGACCTCGCCGCGCCGCACCGGAGCGCTGAGCCAAGTTCCCGTGAGGTCGCGCTCGGCGGAGATGGCGCTATCGGGGACGGCCTCCCGTGCCAGCGCGGCCACCGTGACATCGCGCGCTTCGAGCGGTTGCCGGGCGTCGTGGTCGTGCGCGGCGACCACCACCTCAACCGTGGCAGGTGCGGGCGGACGCACCGCGAGTACGGCACAACCCAACGCCGCCACGGCGCACAGCGCAGCCAGAGCGCGCCGGTGGCGGGCCAACAGGAGAGTGATACGCAGTCGCCGCAGCCGGCCGCGACGGGGCGAGTCGGTAAGCATGCACGTACCGTAGGCCGGGCCGGCGAGGAGATGTCGGCGCTATCCACAGCCCCGCCGCGCCGGGTGGCCCGGTGGGTTCAAGCGCCGATGCGCCGTTCTGGTCTGGGGCAGCCACGAACAGCCGCCGCGCGCACCGCACTCCTGGGCCGTGCCGATGAGCCTCACGGCACGGACCAACTACCGGGGCACTCACGCCCCGCCCGCAGGGGCGGCCACCAGGGGCTCGCCGTGGGATTCGGGAGCGGCCGGCGTGGCCGCACACTCCCGCTAGCTTCTCGCTTCTCACCACCCGGCTGCACAGGCGGGTCGCGGGGCGGCAGGGGCGCTTGCGGCAACCCGGCGTGGCCTCGCAAGGAGGAAATAGGACCACTACACGCCGGCAGAGCGCGACGGTGACCGACCTTTACACCACGGGTCGCGCGAGGATGGCCGGCCGCGGTGCGGCGCGGCCGGGCAATGGCGAGACCACAAAGGGGTAAGGGAAGGCTCAGGCGACCTTAGTGTTCGAGGCGGCGCTCGCGGAGCTGTCCGAACCACCACTGCTGGAGCCGGAGTCGCCGGAGCCGGAACTCGACGAGTTCGAGGAGCTCGACGCGGTGGAATCGCTGGTGGAACCGGAGTCCGAGGAACCCGACTCCGAGGAGTTCGAGCCGCCCGTGATGGAGCCGTTGGGCTTGTTGCCGCTGTCGGTGCGGTAGAAGCCCGAGCCCTTGAACACGATGCCCACGGCTGAATACACCTTGCGCAGCCGCCCCTGGCACTCGGGGCAGTCGGTCAGCGCGTCGTCGCTGAACTTCTGCACGACTTCCAGATCGGCACCACAGTCGGTGCATGCGTACTGGTAGGTAGGCACGAATCCTCCTTGCTGGCACTCTCGCCCATCGACTGCTAAATAGTACGCGCTCGCGGTGCGGTCCCGCACCACCGGGCCGGCAGGAGGCGCCATCGCCCGGCTGCCTCAGCCCACGTGAAGCAACGCCTTTTCCGAGGAGACTGTTCCCTATCGAGGTCAGAGCGGTGCGCTGACCTCGACGGCCCCCACGTGGCCGCCGCCTTCGCCGGCGGTCGGCTCACTGCGGGGCGAGTCGTCGCACGCCCCCACCCGGGGTGACGACCGCGCCTACCGGTTGGTCGTGGGGCTCGGCCGGTACGGTGTCGACGAACTCGTCGTCATAGACAGCGGCCAACGTCAGCGTGTTCGGCCCGACCCGCGCCAGCGCCCGGTCGTAGTACCCGGCGCCGCGCCCCAGCCGGACGCCGCCGTGATCCACCGCCAAAGCCGGGCAGATCACCGCCGCGGCCCGGTGTACCGCTTCGGCGCCGTAGCGCTGTCCCATGGGTTCGAGGAGGCCGTGATCGGCCGGCGTGAGGCTGTCGGGCCCCTCGTAGGCCGCCCAGTCCAGACTGCCGTCAGCGAGCACGACCGGCAGCAGCACGTAGACACCGTGCTTCCACAGCGCGGCGACGAGTTTGTGCGTGGGAGGCTCGGTCCCGATCGAGTGGTAGGCACACACGGTGCCGCCCATCGTGATGCCGGGAAGGGCGAGTACCGCGTCGCGCAGGGCCGAGCCGGCAGCGGTGCGTTCGGCCGCCGGCATGGCACGCCGCGCGGCGAGGAGTCGTTCGCGCATCTCGCGCTTGGCCTGGTGCTGATCCATGGTGGTTCAAGTGTGACACTGCCCGCATTCGACCCTCGCCCCAGGTAAGAATCGGTCGATAATTTCCTTCCTCGCAACTGCCTGGATTCTCCGTATACCCCTTTTGTCAGTACAAATCAGATGCAGCCGCAGGTCATCCTCCGCATGCCAGGAATCTTCCGTCGCTGTTGTGGCCTAAAGTGCCGACATGGCTGATTCCCAACCCCATGTGGCACCCGTCACCAAGGCCGTTGTCCCAGCAGCGGGCCTGGGCACCCGCTTCCTGCCCGCTACCAAGGCCACGCCCAAAGAGATGCTGCCGATCGTCGACAAACCGGCGATCCAGTACGTCGTGGAGGAGGCCGTCGCCGCTGGACTTCCCGACGTTTTGATGATCACCGGCCGCAGTAAGCGCTCCATCGAGGACCATTTCGATCGGGCCTACGAGCTTGAGGAGGCCCTCCGCCTCAAAAACGACCAGGAGCGCCTGGAGTCGGTACGCGAGTCCAGTGAGCTGGCCCAGCTCCACTACGTGCGCCAAGGCGAGCCTCGGGGCCTGGGCCACGCGGTGCTGTGTGGCGCCGCCCATGTCGGCAACGAGCCCTTCGCCGTGCTCTTGGGCGACGACATCATCGCCGGCCGGGAAACGCTGCTGCAACGCATGATCCGCGTGCGGCAGACTTACGGCGGCAGCGTCGTCGCCCTCATGGAGGTCGAGCCTGAGCAAGCCTCCCTCTACGGCTGCGCCGCCATCGAGCCCACCGACGACGCCGATGTGGTCACCGTTACCGATCTGGTGGAGAAACCAGCCCCCGACCAGGCGCCCAGCAGTTGGGCGATCATCGGTCGCTACATCTGCGACCCGGCCGTCTTCGATGTCCTGCGCGACACCCCGCCCGGCCGCGGCGGAGAGATTCAGCTCACCGACGCCCTGCGTGAGCTGGCCCAACGCAAGCCCGTTGACGGCGGACCGGTACACGGTGTGCTTTTTCGCGGGCGTCGCTACGACACCGGAAACAAGGTGGACTACCTTCGCACTGTGGTGGAATTCGCGTGTGACCGGCCGGATCTGGCGACAGAGCTGCTGCCGTGGCTCCGCGAATTCGTGGCCAAACGGAGTTGAGCCACCGGCAGTTCGACGCCCGGGTGGCCCTTCCCAGCCTTCGGCCCGGCCGCGTTCGACGGCTACGGGAAGAGTCACCGGTCACACACCGACAGCGCGACGCGAGACGAGCAGGGCGAGGGAGCGGCATGAAGACCGTCGAACAACACATCACCGACCTCGTGGACCTGGTCCAGCCGCTCGAACCACGCGAACTCGACCTCCTCGACGCCCACGGCGCGGTGCTCGCCGAACCGGTCACCTCGCCAGTGGCGCTCCCCGGCTTCGACAACTCCTCGATGGACGGCTACGCCGTACGCGCCGCCGATGTCGCCGGTGCCAGCGAGGCCGCCCCGGTCTCGCTGTCGGTGGTGGCCGACATCCCCGCCGGCAGCACCTCGACCCAGCCGGTCCCGCCGGGAGGCTGCGCGCGGATCATGACCGGCGCCCCGCTGCCCACCGGCGCCACCGCTGTCGTCCCCGTAGAGTGGACCGACGGCGGAACGACCGAGGTAGCCATCCGCCGCCCCGCCGCCGAGGGCAACGCGGTGCGCCGGGCCGGTGAGGACGTGCGGCAGGGGAGCCCGCTCCTCCAGGCCGGCGTGCGGGTCGGCGCGGCCGAACTGTCAGTACTGGCCGCGGTGGGGTGTGGCTCGGTGAGCGTGCGCCCCCGACCGCGGGTGGCCGTGCTCTCCACCGGCGAGGAGTTGGTGGAGCCGGGGACACCGATCGGCCCAGGGCAGATCTGGGAGTCCAACAGCTTCATGCTCACCGGAGCCGCGCGCGACGTCGGCTGTGAGGCGCAGCGGCACGGTTTCATCGGCGACGAGCCCGCTGAGGTCCTCAGCACCCTTGAGCGGGTCATCGAACGCGCTGACATCGTCGTCACCACCGGCGGTGTCAGCATGGGCGCCTACGACGTCGTCAAGGAGGTGCTGTCGAACGTCGGCACGGTGCGCTTCGAGCAGGTCGCCGTACAGCCCGGCAAACCCCAGGGCTTCGGTACGGTCGGCGACGCCGCTGTGCCGATCGTCACGCTTCCCGGCAACCCGGTCAGTTCCTTCGTCTCCTTCTACCTCTTCGTGTTGCCGGCCCTGCGCCGGCTGCGCGGGCTCGCGCCCGACCCGCTTCCCACCGTGCGCGCCCAACTCACCGCGCCGGTGCACTCTCCCGAGGGGCGTCGCTCCTACCTGCGGGGCGTGTTGGAGTACGGGCGGGGCAGTGCCGAGGGCGCCATCCCCACCGTCACCCCGGCCTCCCGGCAGGGCTCGCACCAACTTTCCGCGCTCGCCGGAACCAACGCTCTTATCGTCGTCCCGGAGGCCACCACGGAACTTCCCAAGGACAGTCTCGTGGACGTGCTTACGTTGCCGCTGGGGGAGGGGTGAGCGGGTCATCAAGGTACCGATTACCAGCGCTGCCCATGCCCAAGACCGCTGCACCGCCGCTCGCGCGAGTAGAGCCCCGGCCCTACCCCTCGTTGGAAAAGAGTTGACATGTCGGACTCGCAGGATTCGCACCACGACGGTTTCACCCATCTCGACCGCTCCGGAGCGGCCCGCATGGTCGACGTGTCGGGCAAGGAGGTCACGACCCGTACCGCCACCGCGACGGGGGTGGTCTTCCTGACTCCCGAGACGATCGAGGCGCTGCGCCACGGCGACGTCCCCAAGGGCGACGCGCTGGCGGTGGCGCGGATCGCCGGCATCCAGGCCGCCAAACGCACCCCTGACCTCGTCCCGCTATGCCACCCCATCGCGATCCACGGTGCCGACGTCACGCTGACAGTCGACGACGAGCGCGGCGGCGTGGCCATCACCGCCACCACCCGTACCGCCGACCGCACTGGTGTCGAGATGGAGGCGCTGACCTGCGTCATGGCCGCCGCCCTGGCTCTCGTCGACATGGTCAAGGCCCTCGACCCCGAGGCAGTGGTGAGCGAGGTCAGAGTCGAGGAGAAGACGGGCGGCAAAACCGGCTACTGGCACCGGTCAGCGTGAGCGGCGCCATCAGCGCCCGATCGGCAGGAGGGATGTCCCGGTGAGCTCTTTCACGGCGGTCGTCGTCACCGTCTCCACCCGCGCGTCGCACGGCGCCTACCCCGACCGCTCCGGACCGGTGCTCGTCGAACTCCTCGAACGCGCCGGCTTCGCCGTTGACTCTCCTCGGGTGGTCCCCGACGGGCCACCGGTGGCCGACGCGCTCCGTCGCGCCTGTGACGAGGGGTACGACGTCGCGCTTACCACCGGCGGCACCGGGCTCAACCCCAACGACGCGACGCCCGAAGTCACTCGGGCGCTGTTGCGTTACGAAATCCCGGGCATCCCGGAGGCGCTACGAGTGGCCGGCAGTCAAAAAGGCGTACCCACCGCCATCCTGTCGCGCGGGCTCGCCGGAGTGGTCGACCGGCAGGGGCACCGGATGCTCGTCGTCAACCTGCCCGGTTCCACGGGAGGAGTCCGGGACGGGATGAGCGTGCTCGACCCGATCCTGCGCCACGCTGTTGACCAGTTGCGCGGCGGCGACCATCCGCGCTCGGAGGACGCCCACCCGGAGTGACGAGGAAGCCTACCCGGGGTGACACGGTCCCCAGCGCTCACCTGAGTCCCGGTCTTCGGGTTTTCCCAGGTCTTCCCCAGCTTCAGCACAGCATTTACGGTGGATCTTTCTGATATAGGGCGGGCACTCCGCTTACCTTGGAGATGAGATGGAATACTTGTCTCCATCACCGGGAGTAGTCCCATTTCCCGGGGGGCGCGCGAACAGCGGTCCTTCGGGGCACACGGTGATGCCGGACGCGGCTGAGGAAGACGGTGAACCTGATGCGTGGCTGGCCGAAGTCCCTTGAGGAAGGTCCGGTCGGTCTGCGGCCGCTGAGGTTGCGCGACGCCTCGGCGCTGCGGGAGACCCGAGCGCGCAACGTCGAATGGCTCCGGCCCTGGGAGCCCACTCATCCCGAGATGCCCATGCCGACAACGAGCATCGCACCCTACCTCGCCATGGTGAGCGCCATACGCCGCGAGGCCAGGCACGGAATCGCCATGCCATGGGCCGTCACCTACCATGGCCGCTTCGCCGGCCAGCTCACTGTGGGCGCTATCACGTGGGGATCGGCGCGTTCGGCCCAGGTGGGCTACTGGGTCGACAGCGCCTGCGCCGGCCGTGGCGTGATCCCCACCGCCGTCGCGCTCGCGATCGACCACGCCTTCTTCACCGTGGGGCTGCACCGTATCGAGGCCAACATCCGTCCAGAAAACCAGGCCAGCCGCAAGGTGGTGCAAAAGCTCGGGTTCAGCGAAGAGGGAATCCGCCGCCGCCAACTGCACATTGACGGTGCCTGGCGTGACCACATCTGTTACGCGCTCACCGTTGAGGACGTCCCCGAAGGGCTCCTGACGCGGTGGCGGCGCCGCGTCGCTCGAAGCGAGAACGCCCGTGACGGCGGCTACCAGTGGCACGAAAGCGTCGTTTCCAACGAACGCTATCCCACGGGCGGTTCCGGCTCACCCCACACTCAGCCCGAACGTCCCTGACCGGACTCCCCACGACGAGGTAGCTCGCTGTGTTCGCGCGTTTCCCAGAGCGAGGACCGGTTCGGCGGTCGTGCCCGCCGCCATCCCTCTTCTCTCGGTGGTCAAAATAATACACCAAGTGATGTGTCTGCTTTGGCGTGATTAACGGGTTGAGTCGATATTTTTGTGTTTGACGTGCCATAGGGGCTTGTGTGACCTTCGGCCCTAGTGTTGGGGGATCGATATCGCGTATGGGAACGAGCCCGATCTCACGACACTCCGACTCTAATACTGCGCATAACCGGACACCCGGTCGTACCGTGCGGAAAGTAGACGCATTAATGATGCGGGCAACACGTACATATGGCGAATGGGGGGCAACCGGTCGATCGCCGGTGCGGAGTCACGGCTCACACCTGTAGATTCGTGGTCACGCCGCTGGTCCGGCCCCGTCCAAGAGTCAAGTGCAGGTATACGCCATTGCGTCGCCCGAGCGTTTGCCGGTTGTCCAGGGTTCGGCGGTCCGAGGAGGGACGATGACCAGCTCTCCTCTGTATCTGGCTATCGTGATCGTATGGGCCATCGTTTTGGTGCCCATGCTGCTACGCCGCGATGCCACCGATCCCTCGCCCGATTCCCTGCGTCGCACCGACCCCACACCCCCCGTCGACGCCGCCGAGGAGGACCCCGACTCCTACGAGCCCGACAGTGACGAAGACGCCCCTGCGGAAAACCGGGAAACGCTCGCCGAAGCGGCCCTCGGCCCCGCCGTTCCTCCCATTGGACGCGCCCGCGTTATCGCCCGCCGGCGCCGTCGCACCTCCGGCCTCCTCGCCCTCCTCCTCGGCACCGGCATCGCCGTCACCTTCGGTTACGGTCCATGGTGGGTGCTCGCACCCCCGGTCCTGCTCCTCGCAGGCCATCTCGCCCTACTCCGAGAAGCCGCCAAAGTCGACGCCGAACGCCGCGCCGCCGAACGTGTGCGCCGCCGCCGAGAGCTCAAAGCCCGCCGCGCCGCCGCCGAAGCGGCCCGCACCGCCGAAATCGTGCACCTGCGCGAGCGCGCCGATCAGGTCTACGACCAGTACGCCGATGCCCATCTGCGCGCCGCCGGAGACTAGGTTTCTGTTTTTGAGCGGCTGGGGGCGTTCTTTGTTGGCTCGTGCCTCGATCGCTGCGCGAACTCGTCAGCCGGCGAGTCGACGGCGGAGGCGCTCATTTGCTTGGGCCCACCGCCGGCCCTCGCCGTCCTTCCAAGAAACAGAACTCCAACCCCCATGGCAACGCCGCGTTTCGAGCATCCCGCGCAAGCTGCTAGGCTGTGATCCGGAATCAGGGGCTGTAGCGCAGTTCGGTAGCGCATCTCGTTCGCATCGAGAGGGTCAGGGGTTCAAATCCCCTCAGCTCCACTTGACTCCGAGACGACTCTGCTCGCGCGTGACCGCGCTCGCCGGGTCGTCTCGTCGTTTCTTCTGGGGCGCTCCCCAGACCCCCGATGCGGGGCTTCGCCCCGCGGGTTCGAGTGACGTCCCGTCAGGTCCACGGGCTGGCCCGTCCCGGGCGGTGATCGAAGGTCATCACCCCTGACGGGCCGTTGTTGTTTTCGGGGGGCGTATTCCCCGCGTCCCTGTTCCGGGGACTTGGGTCGGTTCGGATACAGCGGTCACCGCTGCTGCCCCTTGGATGGTTGCGCCTGCCTCCGGATGGTGGGGGACAGGGTCGTTCCCCTCGTAGCACAGGGCCCAGCGTCCTCGCCTCTTTTCCTGGTAGCGGACACAGCCACAGGTCAATGACTGGTGGGCAAGCCGCCACTGTTCTTTGCCATTTGTGGTTGGCGCGGCGCCTACTCTTTCCGCCTTTCCGCCGCTTGTCGAGAGCCCCGACTGTGAGGCCTCTCGAAGGAAAATGAATGTTTCTCGCGTTAGCTGGGCCGTGTATGCCTAATATCACTGTCCTCGCTGGTGGTACGCCTGATGTGCTAGGTGATCGCTCCGTTCTCCGCCCCTGTCGTAGGAGTGGGCAAAAGTTGAGATCTCTCCTCTGAAATGTGTTGTGATCTGCGGTTTTCAACAAAATTTGGCGTTATGCTGGTGTTAGCCGTGACGGCCAGCGTGGAATCGTGGGACACGCGGGTTGACGACCGATAGCCGCCCTGGGTGGCCGCGTAAAGTGAAGCCAGCCCTCGGGTTGGGGGCACCGATATGCTGCCTGTCTCGGCGAGGCCGAGGCCGGTGACCAGTGATTTTTCGCCCGTAATGAGGGTCGGGGATACCTCGTGTTCCCGTGGAGCAGCTCCGAACCATCTGCCGTTGATCCGACGCCTGTCCCGCCATGTAGTCATAGTCCGGCGCTCGCTGCTGTTTCCCCACCTGGAGATAGCGGAGACGAGGAGACCAAAGCGTACCTTTTACGGTATATTTTCATCGTTTTAGGCTAATGATTCCCGTGTGGCGGCGATTGTCGAAAATGACTGGTTAGGGGTCTTGTGCAATGACTGATAGCTAAGTCATCTTGTTGCACGGGGAGGGACCCGCAGTGCGAGCGAAAGGTGTGCTGTGCTGAAGAAGATCTGTGCTGTGGTGGCTATCTCAGCTACGGCGCTGCTGGGATCTGCCCTCCCGGCCAGTGCCGAGGACATGGTCACGACCAAAGCCGGTGGGTGGAGTTGGTGGCTGGCCGAAGAGACCGTTGGGCTGACTGAGCAGGCCGGTGGGTGGAGTTGGTGGCTCGCCGATCAGGCCACCGGTGTTGCCGACGGCACTTGGGACTGGCTGTCTGAGCTGGCGGACGACAGCTAGATCGCCAACGTGGTGGAGATCGTACCCCTCGCGTCCGGAGGGTTTCGGCTCCCCGGCGTCCACCTCTGAGAGCGATGACGTTCGCTCCCATGGACACGGCCACACACCTCGAATCCCGGGGGTGAGTGGCTCCGGGTAAAGCGGCGCTCGGCCCGCGATCGGGCCGAGCGCCGCTGCCGTTGGTACAGGGACAGGGGCGGAGTACGCACTGTTTTACGCTTTCTGTGCGTGCCTAATTACGTTCCGTGTCGGCTTTTCGGAGAATGTTGCACCTGATTTGGTGCAACATTCCCGGGAGGCGACCTTTGACAGCTCGACCGGCAACCCCGCCTACGCCTGGCTTCGACCGCCGCACCCTTCTCCACCTCACCGGCGTCAGCAGTATGGCCTTCCTGCTTGGGGTAGGCCTCGCCCCCGTTCCCGCCCACGCCCGTGAGCGGCTCCCCGCTGACCCCTTCACTCTCGGTGTGGCCTCTGGAGACCCCCGGCCCGACAGTGTGGTGTTATGGACCCGGCTGGCGCCCGATCCGCTGGCCCCCGACGGGCGTGGCGGTATGCCACAGCGTGACGTCAAAGTCACCTTCGAGGTAGCTGAAGACGCCAACTTCACCAAGGTCGTGCGACGCGGCACCGCGGTCGCCACACCGGAACTGGCCCACTCCGTGCATCCGGAAGTGGAAGGGCTGCGCCCCGGGCGGGTCTACCACTACCGGTTCCGCGTCGGCTCTCACGTCAGCCCCGCCGGCCGCACCCGCACCGCGCCGGCCCCGACCGCCGCCCCCGCACGCCTCTCCCTCGCCACCGCCTCCTGCCAGGCGTGGTACCACGGCTACTACACCGCCTACCGTCACATGGCCGACGACGACCTCGACGCGGTCATCTTCCTCGGCGACTACATCTACGAATACGGCATCGTCGCCGGCGGCAACCTGCAACGCGACCAGAAGCTGGGCGATGAGCACGCCGCCAGGATCGTTTCCCTACCGCAGTACCGGCTGCGGTACTGCCTGACCAAGACCGACCCCGACCTGCAAGCCGCGCACGCGAGATTCCCGTGGCTGGTGACATGGGACGATCACGAAGTCGAGAACAACTACGCCGCTGAGGTCTCCCAGCACGGCACGGCCACGGAGGAGTTCCGGAGCCGTCGCGCCGCTGCCTACCAGGCGTTTTACGAGAACATGCCGCTGCGTTCCGTCAGGACCCCCTACGGCCCCTCCGCACAGATGTACCGCAGGCTGTCGTTTGGCCAACTGGCCGACATCCACCTGCTCGACACGCGCCAGTACCGCGACCCCTTCCCACGAGGGGCGGTCATCGACGACGCGCCCGAGCGCCACGATCCCGAACGCAGCATCCTGGGGATGGAACAGGAACGCTGGCTCACCAGCGGCCTCACCTCCTCGCAGGCACAGTGGAACCTGCTGGCCAACCAGGTCGTTATGGCCCAGATCGACCGCGACCCGGGGCCGGGCCACGCCTACAGCAACGACCAATGGGATGGCTTCACCGCGTGCCGCGACCGGGTCTTCACCGCGGTCCGCCAGTCCCAGATGGAGAACTTCGTGGTGCTCACCGGTGACATCCACCGCAACGTCGCCGCCAACCTCCACGCCGACTTCGACGATCCCGCCTCGCCGCCGCTCGGTGTGGAGCTCGTCGGGACCTCCATCTCCTCCGACATGAACGGCGCTCCCGCCGACAGCTACGCCCAGCTATGGCTGCAAAACCCCCACGTACGGCTCTACAACGCCCAGCGGGGCTACCTGCGCTGCGACATCACCCCCGACGGGCTCACCGCCGACTTCCGAATCCTGTCCTATGTGACCGAGCCCGGCGCCCCGGCACGCACCCTGACCAGATTCACGCTCGCCTCGGGCGAGAACCAGATCCCGCTGCCGCACCCTGCGGATTCGATACCACCACTGTGAGGTCGTGCGCTCTTCCCGGCGTATCCGTCCTGTGGTCACGCGCCATCGCGACGATACGGCGGCTTCTGATACCACGAGGGGAAACCGAAAGGGGAGGACGTCAAAGCCCGAACGCGCGCCGCGCGTTGTCGGCCACCGTCGCCGCGAGCGTGTCCTCGGCCATGCCCTTGGCCTCGGCCACGGCCCGCAGCGTGTAAGGGATCAGGTAAGGCGCGTTGGGCCGCCCCCGGTAGGGCTTGGGCGTGAGGAAAGGGGCATCGGTTTCGACGAGGATCAGCTCCGGCGGTGCCACCTCGGCGGCCTCGCGCAGCTCATGGGCGCTGGCGAAGGTGACGTTGCCGGCGAAGCTCATGAAGTAGCCGTGCTCGGCACAGATCTTGGCCAGGTCGGCGTCACCGGAGAAGCAGTGGAAGATCACCCGCTCCGGCGCGCCCTCTTCGCGCAGCAGCCGCAGCACGTCCTCATGAGCGTCGCGGTCGTGGATCATGACCGCGAGATCGTGGCGCTTGGCGAGGTCGATGTGGCGACGGAACGACTCCTGCTGCGCCGCGGCCCCTTCCGGGCCGGTGCGGAAGTAGTCCAGCCCGGTCTCGCCCACGGCCCGTACGACCGCTAGCTCCGCCAGGCGGTCGATTTCGGCCAGCGCCTCCTCCAGACCGGCCTGCCCGCCGGCCGGACGGTGCTTACCGGCCCAATCGGTGTCGTCAGCTTCGACCCCTGGCGCACCGTCGCCGTGCACGATCCGGGGCGCCTCGTTAGGGTGCAGGGCTACAGCGGCCCACACGTGGGGATACTGCGCCGCGACCTCGGTCGCCCACCGCGAAGAGGTGACGTCGACCCCGACCTGGATCAGCGGGGAAACCCCCACGGCCGCAGCCGCCGCGACGATCTCGGCGACCTCCGGGCTTTGCATGTCCATGTGGGTGTGGCTGTCGGCCACCGCCACCCGCAACGGTTCCGGCGCGGGCGGCGGCTGCTGGGCGTTGCGCTGACGCACGGCCGACCCGCCGCGCTTGCTCTTACTCACGGCCATGAAGTCTATTCATTTCTTCGCTGCCGCGAACCGGCTCGGGGCAGCCGCGCGCCTGTCGGGCGACGGCGGGCATGCCCCGCCCCCGCCCTTTGTCCTTAGGCGCGTTTGGGGTGAGACGGGAAGTGGCCCCGCCCCACCCCGGCGGGCGGTACGACGCTCTGGCCGGCCCTTAGCCGGCCTCGTTCTCCAGCCGTTGCAGTTCCTCGTCGACGACGCTGGGGTCGAGCTTGGCGAACAGCGGGGTGGGTGCGGAGAGCTTGGTGCCGGGACGGATCGGGATGGATTCCCAGCGCGCCTCGTTGCCGGCGTACTCTCCGGTGATGATCGGGTAAGAGGAGAACCCCTCCTCGCCGGCGATGGAGTCGGTGACCTCCTCCAGCCTCGGCATGCCCGTCCACACGCCGGTGCCGCCCAGCATCTCGTGCACCTTATTGGACGAGGCGGGTAGGAACGGGGTGAGCAGCGTCTTGGCGTCGCTGACCAGTTGCAGGGCGACATGCAAGACGGTGCGCATCCGCTCGGGGTCGGTTTTGCGCAGCGCCCACGGCGCCTGGTCGGAGAAGTACTTGTTGGCTTCCGCGACCGTACGCATAGCTTCCTGCAACCCGGCCTTGAACTGCGACCGGTTCAGGTGCCCGCCCACCGTGTCGAAGGCGGCTTTGGACAGGTCGAGCACGCGGCGGTCCTCGTCGGTGAGCTCGCCCGCCTCGGGGATCTCACCGACGTTCTTCGCCGCCATGGAGATCGACCGGTTGACGAGGTTGCCCCACGTGGCGACCAGTTCGTCGTTGTTGCGGCGCACGAACTCGGCCCAGGTGAAGTCGGTGTCCTGGGTCTCGGGGCCGGCGGCGATGATGTAGTAGCGCAGCGCGTCGGCGGAGTAGCGCTCCAAGAAGTCGCGCACGTAGATGGCCACACGCCGCGACGAGGAGAACTTGCGGCCCTCCATGGTCAAGAACTCGCTGGAAACCACCTCGGTGGGCAGGTTGAGCGCGCCCAGCGAGCCGGGAGTGCCGCCGTTGTCGCCCCGCCCGCTGTAGCCGAGCAGCATGGCGGGCCAGATCTCGGCGTGGAAGACGATGTTGTCCTTGCCCATGAAGTAGTAGGACTCGGCGTCCTCGCTTTGCCACCACGCGCGCCACGCCTCGGGGTCACCGCTGCGCTTGGCCCACTCGATGGCCGCCGACAGGTAGCCGATCACCGCATCGAACCACACGTAGATGCGCTTGTTGGGCTGCTCGCTCCACCCCTCCAGCGGGATGGGCACCCCCCAGTCGATGTCGCGGCTGATGGCGCGCGGCTGGAGCTCGTGCAGCAGGTTGAGCGAGAACTTCAAGACGTTGGGACGCCATTGGTCGCCTTTGGAGCTCAGCCAGTCACCGAGCACCTCGGTGAACGCCGGCAGGTCGAGCATGAAGTGTTCGGTGTCGACGAACTCCGGTACCTCCCCGTTGATCTTGGACCGGGGCTCGATGAGGTCGGTGGGGTCGAGTTGGTTGCCGCAGTTGTCGCACTGGTCGCCGCGCGCGCTGCCGTAACCGCAGATGGGGCAGGTGCCTTCGACATAGCGGTCCGGCAGCGTCCGCCCGGTCGAGGGCGAGATGGCGCCCTTGGTGGTGTGGGCGAAGATGTAGCCGTTCTCGTAGAGGCCGGTGAACAGCTCCTGCACCACGGCGTAGTGGTTGGAGGTGGTGGTCCGGGTGAACAGGTCGTAGGACAGTCCCAGAGCCACCAGATCTTCGGCGATGAGCCGGTTGTAGCGGTCGGCCAGTTCGCGGGCGCTGATGCCCTCCTGGTCGGCCAGTACGTAGATCGGCGTGCCGTGTTCGTCGGTGCCGCTGACCATGAGCACGTCGTGGCCCGACATTCGCTGGAAGCGCGCGAAGACGTCGGAGGGAACTCCGAAACCGGAGACATGCCCAATATGGCGTGGGCCGTTGGCGTATGGCCAGGCCACCGCAGTCAGGATGTGGCGTTTCGACGACATGCACCAAGCCTAAGGGGATGGCGGGCCGAAACGACACGTCTTTCGGTGCATACCGCCGGCGTTGCGAGCACATCGCTGGGAAAGCCCGTTGGAAGGGACGGCCCGGTGCCGCGCGACCGGCGCCCATCACCAGGGCCCGCGCGTCATGCGTCGCCTTCGCGCGCTGCTGAGCTGACCGGTTGGCGCCCCGGCAGGGGCGGCGAGGTCGCCCCGCCGAGCCGTGCCGGCTATGCGCCACCCACGCGCGGATCTGCCCCCATTACCTTTCTGGCATGACTGGCCTCCCCTTGTCGTCCATGATCCGGGGGTCACCGGGACCGAAGGCACCGCCAGACCGCTGATAGAAGCACGATCCGCCCCTGGGGGTGCGGTGGGGTGTGGTTTTGGTCTGCGGAGAGCGTGCGGGGTTTCCCGTCGCTCGTGCCTCGATCGCTTCGCGATCTCGGCAGCCCGGGGCGGGCTGTGCTTGAGGTGGAACGGGTGCCACGACGGGGCTTGGGGCCGGCGTGGGGCGAGCACCGTGACCGGGTGGACGGGAGCGGGGCGGCTCGACGCCTTCCGGCGCGCCCTCAGCCACCACCCCACCAAGACACCGCCCCCCGGCGTATCCCCCACAACAGCAGCACCCTGCACAACAGCGATGTTCGGAGACACAGCGCCCCCGTTGAGGCGGCCGAGATCGCGCAGCGATCGAGGCACCAGCGGACGGAGAACACTCCCGCCACGTTCGCGGCCAGACTGGCCACACTGCCCAGAACCAGCAGACTCCACGGCAACAGCCCACCGCGCTTACCTTTGCGGGCCTCCGAGAGCAACGCCATCGACGAAGCCACGATCATGCCATCCACCGACAGCGGGAACAGCGCCGCGCGCCGCTGCGGTTCGCCATGGCGCAAGGCCAGCTCGAACATGGGCGAATAGGACACCCCCGCAGCGATCACGGCCCACATGAACACGGCGGCCACGGTGGTCCAGCGCGACCAGCGGAAAGAACCCATCCCAGATCACCGCCCATCCAGCGCCAGTTCGGTGGATAGGGTCAAGGGCATGTACGAAAGGGGCGCGTCCCGCGCCCCTCCCCGGACACACATCAGCTCCCCACCTACACCCCGCCCCCGACGTGACAACCCCACAGAAACACCCCCGGGCTTCGCGACACGGCCTCGATGGCGGTCCCCTCCTCGCCGGCAGACGAGCCGCATACGGCCCCCGCCCTCACGGCACCTTCAGCAATGCTGCCGCTTTGTAACTTTGGCGAAGTTTGGCTGGTGAATCCGCCCCTCCAGCGGGAGACCCCGACGATCCGGGCGGCAGAGGTGACTTTTCCCGCACGTTACGTCGGTAGTGTGTGGTGACTGAAGGGGCGCGCGCGGCCTGGCCCGTGATAATGGCAGCCGCGTTCCCGCACGCCAGCTCACGCTCCGAGGGCTTGAAGGAAGGTGGTCACCACGGTTTCCCGTGTCCTGGCCACACCACTGGCTACCTTGCTGAGCGCGCTCCTGGTGTCGCTGTGCTCACCGCTGCTGCCGCTGGCCTCCGCCTCGTCTGGCTCGGCTGAGCCCGCCACCGAGCGCTCCGTCGAGCTGGCCACAGTCGGTTTCGGCGCCCACGCCGTCGCCGGCCCCGCCCACGATTCCGCCTCGATCGCGCGGTTTTTGGCCCAGGGCAACACCGACAACCGGCCACCGGTGCGCGACCTGCCCGACGGCTACGTCCCGCAACGGATGCTCACCCCCCAACCGGTGGGGGTGCGGCATGTCAGTGGCGGCGAAACGGGCGACTCGCCCCACACCGAGCCTTCGGCCGGCCTGCCGTCCCCTCGAGGCCCGCCGCTCACCACAGGTACGTGACATCCCCCGATCCCGGCACCGCCGGGATGTCAGTTCTTGTCGTGAGAGGTAATTCCATTGTCCAATTCATCGGGAGCCGGTGCGCGCTGGCTGCGCGGCATCATCTCCCTTGTCGTCGTGCTCGGCGCATTCGCCGCGGCGTGGTTCATCCCGCCCCAACTGGGGCTCGACCTCAGCGGCGGTACCCAGATCATCCTGCAAGCCCAAGACGGTGAAGACGGCACCGAAGCCAACGCCGAGAACACCGACAAGGTTCTCCAGGTGCTTCGCCAGCGCATCGACACCCTCGGCGTCAGCGAAGCCAACATGTCCCGGTCCGGCGAGAACCGGATTCTTGTCGAACTCCCCGGGGTCCAGGACCCCACCGAAGCGGCCGAGATCATCGGCCAGACCGCTCAGCTCACCTTCCACCCGGTGGTGGGTGTGGCCCCGTCCCAGGGCGGCGGTATGCAACTGCCCGGCGGTGCCGGTGGTGCCGCCGGCGGCGGGGGCGGCGACAGCGCCAACCCACCCGCCGACGAGGCCCGGGCCCCCGCCTCCAACGAGGAAGGCTCCTCCGACGGTGGCCAGGAGATGACCCAAGAGCAGCAGCAACAGCTCATGGAGCAGCTCCAGCAACAGCAAGGCCAGGGCTCGGCGGCCCAGTCGGCCGACCCCGAGGACGTCGCGCTCACGCTGCCCGACCAGCAGGGGACCCAACTCCAGCTCGGCCCGGCCGCCATCCAAGGCGACCAGGTCGAAGGCGCCGAAGCCGGCCTCGACCAGTACCAGACCAACTGGCAGGTCAACGTCGACTTCGAGGGCGAGGGCATCCAGCAGTGGCAGGAGCTGACCGGCCAGGCGGCCTGTAACGCCGAAGGCGACCCCAAGCGGCGCGTCGCCATCGTGCTGGACAACCAGATCATCTCCTCCCCGGAGGTCGACTCCAGCATCGCCTGTGACGTCGGCATGGCCGGCGGCCAGACCACGATCACCGGCGACTTCGACAAAGAGCGCGCCCAAGAGCTCGCCGTGCTGATCGAGGGCGGCTCGCTGCCGCTGCCGGTCACCGAGATCCAGCGCCAGACCGTCGGCCCGACGCTGGGTGAGGACGCCATCCGCGCCAGTTTCATCGCCGGCGCCATCGGTCTGCTGCTCACCGGCCTCTACATCTGCGTCACCTACCGGCTCGTCGGCTTCCTGGCGTCGCTGGCGCTGGCGAGCTACACGCTGCTGGCCTACGCGGCGCTGGTGGCGTTGGGGGCGACGCTGACCTTGCCCGGCCTCGCGGGGTTCGTGCTGGCCATCGGTATGGCCATCGACGCCAACGTGCTGATCTTCGAGCGAGCACGCGAGGAGTACCAGCGCCAAGAGCGCGTCTACCAGTCGAACAAGTCCGCCGGCATGGTCGACGCCACCGACTCCGAGATCCAAGACGCCGAAGCCGGCGTGCTCTCGCGGCGGCGCCGGCGCGCCATCCCGCCCAACCTGCAAAAGGCGTTCCTTACCGGTACGCAGCGGGCGTGGAGCGCGGTCTTGGACACCAACGTGACCACGCTCATCGCCGCGGCGCTGCTGTTCATCTTCGCCGCGGGGACGGTGCGCGGCTTCGGCGTCACGCTGGGCCTGGGCACCATCGTCTCGATGTTCTCGGCGCTGGTCGTGGCCCGGGTGCTGGTGGAATGGGCGGTGCGCCGTAAGATCGTGCGCAACCACCCCGCCGTCAGCGGCATCTCGCGGATCAGTGTCGTGCGCTCCTGGCTGATCCGGCGCAGCCCCGACCTGATGAAGCGCAGCACCCTGTGGCTGGGGGTGACCGGCGCGATCGCCCTGGTCGCCATCTTGGGCATGTTCGTGCGCACGCCCGACTTCGGCGTGGAGTTCACCGGCGGCCGGCTCATGGACTTCACCGTCAGCGAGCCGGTGAGCGTGTCCGAGGCCCGTCAGCTCGTCTCCGAGGCCGGTTACCCGGAGGCGGTGGTCCAACAGTCCGGGGACGCCGACGTCGCGGTGCGTACCGGGCAGCTCTCCGACGCCGAGGCGCAGGAGGTCCAAGACGCGCTGGCCCAACAGGGCGGGCAGGTCGAACGGATCAGTGACGAAAAGATCGGCCCGAGTATGGGCGACGAGCTGCGCAACAAGGCACTCATCGCCCTGATCGCCGCGCTGGTGCTGCAAATGGGCTACCTCGCCTGGCGGTTCCGATGGTCCTTCGGTGTGTCGACGATGTTCGCCCTGGCCTTCGACATCGTGGTGGTCATCGGCCTGTTCTGCTGGCTGGGTCGACCCATCGACGGCGTGTTCCTCGCGGCCATCCTCAGCGTCATCGGTTTCTCCGTGAACGACTCGGTGGTGGTGTTCGACCGGGTCCGCGACGAGTGGGCCCACGACACCAAGTCGAGCTTCGCCAGCATCGCCAACACCGCGATCCTGCACACGATCCCGCGTACGGTGAACTCCGGTATCGGCGGCATCTTCATCCTGGCGACGCTGGCCATCTTCGGCGGCTCCTCGCTGACGGACTTCTCCGTAGCGATGTTGGTGGGGTTGATCTCGGGCATGTTCTCCACGGTCTTCGTGGGTGTGCCACTGGCGATCTGGATGCAGCGCTTCGACAAGACGCCACCGCCCCACGTGGTCCGGGAACAAAAGACCAAGCAGCGCAAGGAGCTGCGGACCGCTCGCGAAGAAAGCGACGGCGCCGTGGTCTAAGCGCGCGCTTGACCGCGTTGACAGCGGGGCGTCTCGGCGGCTGCCGGGGCGCCCCGCTTTGGCGTTCGCCGGGGTGTGCGTTGGAAACGGCGGGCGAACCGCAGCCACCGAGGACGCACGCACCCGCCTCCCGGCGGTGGCCCCGCAGCGACGGCGCCGGCGCAGCTCCCGCGCTTGCCCCAAGACGGGGGACGCAGTCGCTCGCAGGGGGTCTCTGGGTTTGTCAAGTCGTGAGTGAATAGATGGTGTGGGCCGCCCCCAGGGGAACGCCCCTGCGGAGGCGGGAGCCAGGACCTTACCGGTGCACCGCGTCGTAGACCTCGCGTTTGGGAACGTTGAGCCGCTTGGCGACCTCCTGGATGGCCTGCTTGCGCGCCACGCCCGCGGCTTCGCGGTCGGCCACCGCCGCGGCCAGATCGGCGGGCTCTCGGCTCGCCGCGACCTCGGCGGCACCGGCCACGACGACGGTGACCTCCCCGCGGACCGTGCCCTCGGCCCACTCCGCCAGCTCGTCGAGCGACGCCCGGCGGACCTCCTCGTAGGTTTTGGTCAGTTCCCGGCACACGGCGGCCCGGCGGTCGCCGCCGAAGGCCGTCGCCATCGCCCGCAGGGTGGCGGCCAGTCGGTGCGGGGACTCGAAGAACACCATGGTCCGCCGCTCCTGAGCCAGCTCGGCCAGGTGGGTGGCGGTCCCCTTGCGCGGCAGAAACCCCTCAAAGCAGAAGCGGTCGGTGGGCAGCCCCGAGACCACCAGCGCCGCGGTCACCGCCGAGGGGCCGGGGGCGACCGTCACGGGCACGCCCGCCGCCACGCAGGCGGTCACCAGCCGGTAGCCGGGGTCGGACACGCCGGGCATCCCCGCGTCGGTCACCACAAGCACGTCGTGGCCCGCCCGCAGTTCCTCGATCAGCTCCTCGGCACGGCGGCGCTCGTTGGCGTCGAAATAGGAGACGATGCGTGCGCCCGTCTCACCTCCGAGGCTGATGCCCAGTCGCGCGGCGAAGCTGCGTAGCCGGCGCGTGTCTTCTGCGGCTATGATGCGCGCTTCAGTGAGCGCACGGCGTAGCCGGGGCGATGCGTCCTCGCTGTGGCCGATGGGCAGCCCTGCCAAGGTCAGTGTTCCGGGGGCGCTAGCGTTACCGCTTACCTTTTCCGGCAAATCAGTCACATTCCGCTCATTCCGTGACGCTACCGTTAGCCTTACCAACGCTGCCGCCCCCGACCCGGCCGGCACCCCGTTACTGCCGCCCGGTCAAGTCGCACAGCGTTGCCCAGCCCCCCGATCTAGTATGGCCGCGATGACCACGACAGCCCTTCCCCCAGCCACCGATCCACCCGCCGGTGCCGGTTCCTCCCTCCGGGAGCGGCTGGTGCCACCGATGCCCCGCCCGCCCTACCTTGGCTGGCTGGCCGCCACTCTCGTCGGCTTGTTCGCCTTCGTTATTCGCATGCTCAGGCTCGGCGAACCGGGGGAGATCTACTTCGACGAGACCTACTACGCCAAGGACGCTTTCGGCCTTCGCACCTACGGAGTGGAGCACGAGACGGTCGAGAACGCCGACGCGCTCTTGGCCCAAGGCAACCACGATATCTGGACCGGCACCGGCGACTTCGTCGTCCACCCGCCCATGGGCAAGTGGATGATCGCCCTCGGCGACTACCTCTGGGGGCTGCTGCCCTTCGGCGCGGCGATGTCTCCCACCGGCTGGCGCGTGGCCGCTGCGGTCGTGGGCGCGCTTTCGGTGGTGCTACTGGTGCGCCTGGCGCTGCGCATGACGCGCTCGGTGCTTCTGGCGGCCTCGGCGGGGCTCGTCTTGGCACTGGACGGACTGCACTTCACCATGAGCCGCATCGCCATGGTCGACATCTTCTTGATGTTTTGGGTACTGGCCGGGTTCACGTGCCTGGTCGTCGACCGGGACCGGATGCGCGAACGCATAGCCGACCTCACAGCCGCGGGGCAACACGCCGCCGGCTGGTTGGGCTTTCGTGGGTGGCGCCTGGCGGCCGGCTTGTGCTTCGGTATGGCCTGCGCCACGAAGTGGTCGGCTCTGTTCTACCTCGCGGCCTTCGGCCTGCTCACCGTCGCCTGGGACTATGGGGCTCGGCGGAGTGCAGGCCAGCGCGGCGTCCCGGGACGCTGGTTGCTGTTCGACGCCATCCCCGCGTTCTTCGCCACCGTCGGGGTGGCGTTCGTGGTCTATCTGGCGAGCTGGATCGGCTGGTTCACCAGCCCGATCGGCTGGGGGCGCCACTGGGCCGCCGAGAACGTCACCGGGATCTGGGCGCGGCTGCCGGAACCGGTGCTGGCCGTGGTCAACCCGCTGCGCAGCCTGGTGCACTACCACGCCGAGATGATGAACTTCCACACAGGGCTGTCGTCGTCGCACGACTACGCTTCCCGGCCGTGGGAGTGGATCATCATGCGCACCCCCGTGGCGTTCTTCTACAACGGTGACGAGACCACGTGCGGTGCCGCCAACTGTTCCAGGGCCATCTTGGCCATCGGTTCTCCCGCGGTGTGGTGGCTGTCGATCGCGGCGTGCCTGGTCATGATCGGCTGGTGGGTCACCTATCGAGACTGGCGCGCCGGCGCGGTGCTGCTGGGGGTCGCGGCCGGGTGGCTGCCCTGGTTCACCTACCCCGAGCGCACGATGTTCGTGTTCTACGCGCTGCCGATGCTGCCGTTTTTGGCGCTGGCGATCGTCCTGGCGCTGGGGCTGCTCATGGGCCGCGACGCCGACGATCCCCAGTACTCGCCCCGCAGACGGATCGTCGGTGGGGTCGGCTACGGGGTGGTCATGCTGTTGATCGTCGCGAATTTCCTCTTCTTCTACCCGGTCCTCAGCGCGCAGATCATCCCCTACGAGCAGTGGGCCGACCGCATGTGGTTCGACACCTGGATCTACGGCAGCTCTGGCTCGGGCTGAGCTGTGCCGCCTCAGCGGGCGTCGGCGTGTCGTACCCGGAAGCGGCGGCGGGCCTCCCGGGCCGGCGGGACAATCGCGGTCGACTCGCCCGGTTTCGTCGCAGCGAAACCTCGGCAAGTTCGTAACACTCCTGATATTCTCAGAAGTGGTTGCGGCTGTAGTTTCCATGGATGCCCTAGGCGCCTCGCGGAACTTCACGTGGGCGCTAGACACTCGTGGTCACTGACTCTCCGAGCGGGCGCCCGGCAACCCGGGGCCAGCAGGGTGCGGTCCCGATTTCGTCCCCAAAGGGAGAGCAGCATGGCTCAGGGCACCGTGAAGTGGTTCAGCTCTGAAAAGGGTTTCGGGTTCATCGCGGTCGAGGGCGGTGGCCCGGACGTGTTCGTGCATTACTCGGCGATCGCGGGTAGCGGCTTCCGGAACCTGGAAGAGAATCAGTCGGTCGAGTTCGAGATCACACAGAGCCCCAAGGGGCCGCAGGCGTCCAACGTGCGCGCGCTCTGACGCTGTCGTGATTGTTTCGCGGCCTTTCGCCCGTGCTTACGGCGGGCGGGAGGCCGCGTTTTGTTCCCAGCCTCGCCCCTGCGAGTCGCCCGGTGTTTCGTTGTCCTTCGCGCTCCCGTTGGCCGCACCACTCTCCCCAACACCATCGCCATGGGCTAGCCTGCTAGCGGCTAGTCTGTTGGCGGACGCCAGCGGATCGGGCGAGCTGCGGCGGGTCGCAAGGAGTGCCAGATGTTCAACATTGGGGCGGGCGAATTCATCGTCTTGGGCATCCTCGCGCTGCTCATTTTGGGCCCCGATCAACTCCCCAAAGCGGCGTCGCAGGCCGGCCGGGCCCTGCGCCAACTCAGGAAGTTCGCCGACAGCGCCAAGAACGACCTGCGGGAAGGGCTGGGGCCCGAGTTCAAGGACTTCGACGTCGAAGACCTCAACCCCCGCCGGTTCGTGCAGAAGCACTTCTGGGACGACCAAGAGGACAGCGAGCCGGGGCCGCGCCGCCCCGCGGCCAAGCTCAACGGCCGTCGTCCTCCCTACGACAGGGAAGCCACCTGAACAGCTTCCCGACTACCGTGCGGTCTCGTCGGGTAGTTCCACGCCCCACTCCTTGAGCGTGTCGGCCAGCGACGGCTCTCGGTAGCTGGGAGCGCGTGAGGCGGCCGTGGGAGTGCGGCTGAACCGCGGGGCCGTCCCGGGGTGGAGGCGTCCCTGTGCGTCCGTTACCGAGCCGCGTGCCGCCACGTGGGGGTGGTGGGGAGCCTCCGCCAGCGACAGCACGGGCTGCACGCAGGCGTCGGTATCGGCGAAGATCTCCGCCCACGTGTCGCGATCCCGGCTGCGCAGAGCCGCGGCGAAGCGCTCCCGCAGTTCCGGCCAGCGCTGCCGATCCCACTGGTCGGGCAAGTCGGCGTCGGCCAGGCCGATCCCGTCCAGGAAAGCGGCGTAGAACTGCGGTTCGAGACAGCCCACGGAGACGTAGCCCCCGTCTGCGCAGGCGTAGACGTCGTAAAACGGTGCGCCGGTGTCGAGATAGTTGGTGCCGCGCTCGTCGCTCCAGGCGCCGCGTTCGCGGTCCTCGTACATCATCGACAGCAGCAGGGAACTCCCGTCGACCATGGCGGCGTCGACCACCTGACCCTGGCCTGAACGCTGCCGTTCGAGCAAGGCGCTCAGAATACCGGTCACGACGAACATGGCGCCGCCGCCGAAGTCGGCAACCAGGTTCGCCGGGGGCACCGGCGCCTGACCCGCCCGGCCAAAGCTGTGCAACGCACCGTTGAGCGAGAGGTAGCTGATGTCATGGCCGGCCCGCTGCGCCAGCGGTCCGCTCTGTCCCCACCCGGTCATCCGGGCGTACACCAGGCCGGGGTTGGTCTCCGTACAGGCCTGGGGCCCCAGCCCCAGACGCTCCATAACGCCGGGCCGGAACCCCTCCAACACCACGTCGGCCGCGTCGACGAGCCGTCGCGCGATCGCCACTCCCGCCTCGCTTTTGAGGTCGACCCCCAACGCGGGACGGCCGGCGCTCATGTGGGGGGCGGGCGCCCCACCTTTCTCGGCCTCAACCGTGGCGGGGCGGTCCACTCGGATCACGCTGGCCCCGAGATCGGTGAGCAGCATGGCTGCCATCGGCCCCGGACCAATGCCGGCGAACTCTACGATGCGCGTTCCGTTGAGCGGTCCCATACGACCTCCGTGAGCGAGTGGCTACCACGACTGGGGCATGCGGTCTCATTGTCGCGGCTCGCATGACAGCGGCTTTACCCGGGGCGCTCACGGATCGCCGGTCCGGGGGCCTCTCCAGCGGCCTCGCGGGCGGTGCCGCCGATGCCTGCGAGAATACGAGGGTGACCCACTCTGAGAGCACCGGCGCCACGCGGCTGCTCACCCCGGCCGACGTGCGGCGTATCGCTGACCGGTTGGGGCTGCGGCCGACCAAGACCCTTGGACAGAACTTCGTCGTCGACGCCGGCACGCTGCGCAGGATCGTGCGTGTCTCCGGCGTCGGAGCCGAGGACGTCGTCGTGGAGGTCGGACCCGGTCTGGGCTCGCTGACGCTGGCGCTGCTGCCCGTTGTGCGCCGGATCGTGGCTGTGGAGATCGACACCGTTTTGGCCGCGGCGCTGCCGGACACCGTGGCCGAGTACGCCCCGGAGGTGGCCGACCGGCTGGAGGTGGTGGCCGCCGACGCGCTGCGCGTTACGGAGCTGCCCGGCCCCGAACCGACCGCGCTCGTGGCCAATCTGCCCTACAACGTGGCCGTGCCTGTGGTGCTGCACCTGCTGGAGTCGCTGCCGTCCTTGCGTCGGGCCCTGGTGATGGTGCAGGCGGAGGTGGCCGACCGGCTGGCCGCACGCCCGGGCAGCCGCGTCTATGGCGCGCCTTCGGTCAAGGCCGCGTGGTATGCCGAGGTGCGCCGGGCCGGGGCCGTTGGCCGCGGTGTCTTCTGGCCCGTCCCCAACGTCGACTCCGGCCTGGTGGAGCTGCACCGGCGTCCCGCACCGTCGACCCCGGCCACGCGCGAGGAGGTCTTCGCCGTCATCGACGCCGCCTTCGCCCAGCGCCGCAAAACCCTGCGCTCGGCCTTGGCCCCGTGGGCCGGAACCCCGGCCGCGGCGGAGGCCGCGCTGCGGGCGGCCGGAGTCGCACCCACGGCCCGTGGGGAGACGCTGGACGTCACCGACTTCGCCCGGATCGCGGCCAACCGCGAGGCCGCCGCCCGGCCGTCCTGAACCGGAGCTGTCGCACCGTGGCGGGCGCCCGTGGAGACGCGCTGGGTTCTGTTTTCGGGCGGCTGGGGTGGGGTGTTCTTCGTTGGCTCGTGCCTCGATCGCTGCGCGATCTCGCCAGCCTGCGAAGACGGCAGCAGAGGCGCGCACCCGCGTGTGCCCACCGTCGGCCCTCGCTGCCCGTCTAAAAACAGCACCCAGGCGCCGGCTCGGGCCTGCCCACGCGGCTGCGGCCGCCACGGCTCCTGACCTTTTGCCGCCGCGCGGATGCGCCCCGGCCTCAGGTGGGCGTGCTGTCGAGCGCTTCCTGCCGCTGTTCCAGGTCGACACGGACGCCGTCGCTGCTCTCCTGACCGCGGAGCAGCAGTCGGGTGGGGGTGATGTCGTCGTCGAGGATGAAGACGATCCGGCCCTCGGCGCGTTCGTGGGGCGGGATGGTCTGCCACAGCGACGCCTGCGCCTCCTGCGGAGTGGGCTGTTCCGCTGAGTGCAGCGCGCCACCGAGCGGACCGATCTTTTGCCATTCGGGTTGCAGCCGGATCGGCTCGTTGGAGGTGTTCTCCACTGTCACCGGGACCACGCAGTACTGGCCGTTGTGCACAGTGGAGCGGCCCCGAAGCTCGGGGCCGCACTCGAAGTCGCGCAGCGTGAACCGCACCGGGCCGTCGGCATGGCCCTGAGGCGCCGTGCTGCTGCTCGTGGGAGAGTCCGACAGAGAGTCCGACGGGGCGCCGCTGGACGGCTCTTGACTCGCTGCGGCGCCTTCCCCCTCCTCGGGCGCCGAACCGGTCAGTCCGAAGCCGGTGGAGCCGAACTGGACGAGGAGACCGAAGACCAACAGGGCCAGTATGACGCCGATCGCACCGATGGCCACGAGCCATTTGATCCGCCGACGCGAGGGCTGCAACGGGGTGTGCGGCGGCGGGGCCACCGGCGGCACGTAGGGCTGGGACTGCGGCGCCCCCGGGGCAGCGTGCGGCCGGCTGGGCTGCTGGGGTGGCGGGCCGCCGCTCACCGGCGGTACCGGCCCCGTGTGGTGGGGCCCCACCGTGGGGAACTGCCCCGTGTGGTGCCCTGCCTGCTGCGGCTGCTGGACGGGCGCACCGTGGGGGGGCTGGCTCGGGGGCGCGGCGTTGCCTCCGCCTTGGCCCGCCCCGGGCGGCACCGGTGGAGGCGGTTGCTGAGGCGGTTGGGCCGGCGGAGGGCCGGCTTGCCCGGGGTAGGGCGGTGGTGGGGGCGGCTGCGAACCGGGGGCCGGTCGGCCACCGGGAGCGGGCTGCGCTCCGCCGGGCGGGGGCGGCTGCTGCGGCATCGGAGGCAGCGGGGGAAGGTTGGGCCGCCACGACTGGTGCAGCGCGTGGCTGACCATGTCGTTGGCGTCGCTGTTGTCTGAGCTTCCGCCGGCCAGTTCCAGCAGCAGATCTTGGGCCTTGGGGCGGCGGTCGGCCTCTTTGGCCAACGCCCGGGCCACCAGTCGGTCCAAGGGGCTGTCAAGCGAACCGATCTGGGGCTCGGCGAACAGCATGCGCTTGCCCAGGGTCATGGCGTCGCCGTTACCGAAGGGGTGGACGCCGTTGCCGGCGAAGGCGACCAGGCACCCCCAAGCGAAGATGTCGGCCGCCGTAGTGACCTTCTCCTCCAGGAGCTGTTCGGGCGCCATCCACCCCGGGCTGCCCATGACGATGCCCGTCTGGGTGTGGCTCGTCACGGTGTTGAGTGCGCGGGCGATGCCGAAATCGATGACGCGCGGACCCGACAGCGACAGGATCACGTTCGCCGGCTTGAGGTCGCGGTGAACAAGACCGGAGCCGTGGATCGCGGCCAGCGCCGCGGCCACCCCCAACGCGAAGCCGTGCAGCGTGCTGGAGTCGAGCGGCCCCTCCTTGGCGATGTGCTCGGCCAGCGCCGTACCCGAGATGTACTCGGTGACCATGTAGGGCCGGTTCTCGAAAGTCCCGTGGTCCAGGATCTTGGCGGTACAAAAAGAGGCGACGCGGCGGGCGTTTTCCATCTCGTCGCGGAACCGGGCACGGGTGGCCTCGTCGAAGGCTAGTTCCGGCCGGATGACCTTGATCGCGACCTGGTCACCCTTCTCAGGGGAGCGGCCCAGGTAGACCGTCCCCATCCCGCCGCTGCCCAGTCGCCCGGCCAGCACGTAAGGTCCGATGGTCGCCGGATCTCCGGCGGCCAGCGGTTCTAGGTTCTTCGGGAGCCCATCCGACGGCAAGCGACCCTCCCCGACGGTTTCCAAACTCCGCCTGGCCCCAAAGGTAGCTGGGATTGCGTCCTGATACCCACCCGTACCGGTCGCCGAACCCCCTCGCACGGGCGCACGGCAGGCCGAAAACGGGGGAGATCGCTACGTGGGCGCCCACCATCCTGCGGAGAATCTCCCCACGGCACAAGGGCCCCTGAGGGGCGAAGGGGTTCACGGAGGCGAAGCTTCCTTTACGATCTAGGACTCGTGACCGCTATGACCGCCGTAACCGTACGTGTGCCCGCGAAGGTCAACCTCCAGTTGGCGGTGGGGCCAGCGCGTGAAGATGGATACCACGATCTGGTCAATGTCTTTCACGCTGTCTCGGTCTTCGACGAGGTTACCGTTACAGCGCGGGAGCCCGGTTCCGCACCGGGCGAAATCATCCTCCGCGTCACCGGCGAGACCGGTTCCGGACCCACGCGCGTTCCCGACGACACCAGCAACCTCGCCGTGCGCGCCGCCGCTGTGCTGGCGCACGAGACCGGTGCCGGCACACCCATCACCATTGACCTGCACAAGAACATCCCCGTAGCCGGCGGGATGGCCGGCGGCAGCGCCGACGCCGCCGCGACTCTTGTGGCATGCGACACGCTGTGGAAAACGGGGATGGCCCAACAGGACCTCCTCGACCTGGCCGCCCGACTGGGCAGCGACGTCGCCTTCCCTTTACTGGGTCGTACCGCCCTGGGCACGGGCCGCGGGGAAGTGCTGGAGCCGCTGCCGTGCGGCGGAGGGCTGCACTGGGTGTTCGCGCTCGCCGAGGGAGGTCTGTCCACCGGCGAGGTCTTCCGTGCCTATGACCGGCTGCGTCCCGACGCCCCGCAGCCACAGTGTGACCCCGCCCTCGTGGCAGCACTGGCCAGCGGCGACGCCGCGGCCGTCGGTGCGGCTCTCGATAACGATCTCCAGCGCGCCGCCGTATCGCTGCGTCCCGAGCTGAGCCACACCCTGGCCGTCGGTGAAGAGGCGGGCGCCCTGGGCACTCTCGTGTCCGGTTCCGGACCCACGTGTGCCTTCCTCGCGGCCGACGAGCGTGACGCGCAGCGCATAGCCGCGCGGCTGCTGGAGGCCGGCAGGTGCGCGCGCACGATCACCGCCTACGGCGATGTTCCCGGAGCCAGCGTCGTGAGCTGAGCCGGTCCCGCCGTCCACGAGCACCCGCGGCTCCCCACGCCGAGGCCGCCCGTCGCCTCGGAGCGAGGAGCCCCGTTTCCTGGACTCGTTTCCACTCCAAGGCGTTTTTCGCCCGCCCCACGTGTGCAGGGGGTGTTGTCCAAGGGGACGAAGCCGCCGCCCATGCCGGGGCAGACCCAGCGTGCGCGCGGTGGTGATCGGTTTTCCAGCGGCGCGCACCCCCGGTTTCAGCCAAGGGGAAGAGGTCAAGAATGCTTATCGTCGGTGCAGGCGGGAGGGCCGAATCTCCCTGGCACCGGCGGTGCCCTGCCACTTCCCTGCTCGCCGGGGCCCGCACCGGTGCGGGGAGGGCGTCACACACCCCCTTCGTGAACCGGCTTGAGCAGCGGCGCCCCCGGCCCGTAGGCGGCGAGTGTGTCGTCGTCGTTGTGCAGGCCGCAGGTGCGCAGCGACAGGCAGCCGCACCCGATACACGAGGTGAGCCGATCCCGTAGCCGCTGGAGCGCGTCGATACGGGTCTCCAGCTCGACGCGCCACTGCTCGGACAGGAGCGCCCAGTCCTCAGCCGTGGGTGTGCGTTCTTCAGGCAAGGCCGCCAACGCCTCGTAGATCTGATGCAGTGTCAGCCCGACCCGCTGGGCGGCCGAGATGAACGCTAGTCGGCGCAGCGTGCTGCGGTGGTAGCGCCGCTGGTTGCCCGCTGTGCGCTCGGCCCGGATCAGCCCGCGCTCCTCGTAGAAGCGCAGCGTGGTCGCTGGAATGCCGCTACGTTCGGCCACCTGTCCGATCGTGAGGCGGGTTGGCAAGTGACTCATTTCACTCCTTATGTCGTCGCGTCGCTACCTTGACTTCCAGTTAACTTCAACTTTCATGCTGGCGCTATGGCGACGACCCTTTCCAGATATGCCGATCTCCCGGCCCTCATCGGCCTCATGACCGGTGACGACAAGCACCAGGCAGCCACCGAGTCCACACTCGACGCGCTGTGGGTGCTCTACGACAGCGTCCTCAACATCTCCCCCGACCGGGCCGACGACCCCGGCCGCGACCGGCTCCTGCTGTCCAAAGGCCACGGCCCCGCCGCCTACTACGCCGTGCTGGCGGCCAAAGGGTTCCTCAGCGTCACCGACCTGCGCTCGTGGGCCACCTTCGCGTCACCCCTGGGCCACCACCCCGACCGCGTCCTGGTGCCCGGCGCGGAGATCAGCAGCGGCTCTCTGGGGCACGGCCTTGGTCTGGGCGTGGGCACGGCGCTGGGTCTGCGCGCCCAGGGGCGGCGTATCCCCCGCGTCGTGGTGCTGCTCGGCGACGGCGAACTCGACGAGGGCAGCAACCACGAGGCCATCGTCACGGCCGGCCGTCTCAGCCTCGACAACCTGACCGCCGTCGTCGTCGACAACCGGTCGGCCTCACTGGGCTGGCCCCACGGCATCGCCCACCGCTTCGAAGTCGAGGGCTGGAAGACCCGCACGGTCAGCGGCCGAGACCACACGGCCCTGCACGAGGCCCTGACCGGCCCCCACGCCCAACGCCCCCTCGCGGTCGTCGCCCGCGCAACACCGAAAGGACGAGCAGCATGACCTCACCAGCAACGGCCGGCCCCGCCCCAGTGGCCGGCGCCACGGCCGCCGGCCACCGCGGCCGGAGCGGCTCCCGCCCGGCCGTCGTCGCCCAGGACATGCGGAAAGCGTTCATCACCGCGGTCACCAGCGCGCTCGACACCGATCCCCGGGTCGCCGTGGTCCTCGCCGACATTTCCGCCGACCGCTTCACCACGGCCGCGACCCGCCACCCCGACCGCGTGCTCAACGTGGGTATCCGCGAACAACTCATGATCGGCCTCGCCGGCGGCCTCGCGCTGACCGGTATGCGCCCCGTCGTGCACTCCTACGCCCCGTTCCTCATCGAGCGCCCCTTCGAGCAGCTCAAACTCGACTTGGGCCACCAAGGCGCGGGCGCGCTGCTGGCCAGCGTCGGCGCCTCCTACGACAGCCCCGAGATGGGGCGCACCCACATGGCCCCGGGCGACGTCGCGCTGCTCGACACGCTGCCCAACTGGACCGTGCACGTTCCCGGCCACGTCACCGAGGTCAACAAGTTGTTGCCGGCGGCGCTTGTCGGCGACGATCCCGTCTACCTCCGGCTGACGACGCGCGGCAACACCGCGGCCCGCCCCGTGGGGCAGGGACTGGTGACCGTGCGCGCCGGTTCTCCGCGCTGCCTCGGCGTCGTGGTCGCCGTCGGTCCCATGCTCGACCGGGTGCTCGCCGCGACCTCAGAGCTGGACGTCACCGTTCTCTACACCGCCACGCCCCGGCCCTTCGACCGGGCCGGCCTCAACGCCGCTGTGGCCGCCGCCGGCCAGGCCGACGTCGTGCTCGTGGAGCCCTACCTGGCCGCGACCTCGGCTCACGAGGTGACGGCGGCGCTGGCCGACCGCCGGCATCGCCAACTCTGTCTCGGTGTCTCCCGCGACAGCGAACTACGCGCCTACGGAACGCCACACGAGCACGACCGCGCCCACGGCCTCGACGTCGACGGTATCGCCGCGGCTGCCCGAGAGTTCTTCCTCGTCTAGGTTCTGTGTTCGGACGGCTGGGGTGCGGGGTGTTCTTCGTTGGCCCGTGCCTCGGACTGCGCGATCTCGCCGGTCTGCGAAGACGACGGTGGACACGCTCACCCGCTTGCGCCCACGGCCCGCTCTCGCCGCCCGTCCAAAAACAGCCTCCGGGAACGTCCTGGGGTCGGCGCGTTTCGAGACGAACGCATGGCGCACCGGCCGCCGGTGGACGCCGCACCCCGACACACCCACCACAATGGGAAGACGATGGCCATCTCGAACCTCGTCAACCTGCAAGACGTCTCCCTCGCCTACGGACCTTTGGTACTACTCGACCGGGTCTCGCTCGGCGTCGAGCGAGGCGACCGTATCGGCGTGGTCGGACGTAACGGCGGCGGTAAGTCGACCTTGGTGTCGGTGCTGGCCGGCCGGACTCAGCCCGACTCCGGGCGCGTCGTCTTGGCCCGCGACTTGAGTATCGGCTTCCTCCAGCAACACGACCGTTTCCCCGAGTCCACCGTCGGCGCGTTCGTGCTGGGGGAGATGGCCGAGCACGAATGGGCCGGTGACGCCCGCGTCCGCGACGTGCTGCGGGGGCTGCTCGGCGGGTGGGACCTCGACCTGCCCATGGCCACCCTTTCCGGCGGGGAGCGCCGCCGGGCGATGCTCGCGCGGCTGCTGATCGAGACCCACGACATCATCGTCCTCGACGAGCCCACCAACCATCTCGACATCGAAGGCATCGCCTGGCTCGCCCGCCACCTGCAAGGGCGCAAAGAAACACTCGTCGTCGTCACCCACGACCGCTGGTTTCTGGATGCGGTCACCAACCGCACGTGGGAGGTCGTCGACGGGCGTGTCGAGCGCTACGAGGGCGGTTATGCCGCTTACGTGCTGGCCAAGGCCGAACGGGAGCGCCAGGCCGCCGCGGCTGAGGAACGGCGGCAAAACCTTGCGCGCAAGGAGTTGGCCTGGCTGCGGCGCGGCCCGCCCGCCCGTACCTCCAAGCCCAAGTTCCGTGTCGAGGCCGCCAATGCCCTCATCGCCAACGAGCCTCCACCGCGCGACACCGTCGAGCTGGTGCGCTTTGCCAGCGCCCGGTTGGGCAAGACCGTCATCGACGTCAACGACGTCACGCTGACCGCGGGGGAACACACCCTGCTGGACCGGCTCACCTGGCAGTTGGGGCCGGGCGATCGGGTCGGTTTGGTCGGGGTCAACGGTTCGGGCAAGACGTCGCTGCTGCGGCTGCTCAGCGGGGAGCGTGAGCCTGACGCGGGGTGGCTGCGCCACGGCAAGACGGTCAAGCTGGCGCACCTGTCGCAGACACTCGCCGATCTCGACCCGACGCGGCGTCCGCTGGAGACCGTCGAGGAGGTCCGCCAGTACATCACGATCGGGAAGAAGGAGTACTCCGCCAACCAGATGTTGGAGCGCTTCGGGTTCCGGGGCGATCGGCAGTGGACCCCTATCGCCGAGCTCTCCGGTGGCGAGCGGCGCCGGCTGAGCCTGCTGCGGCTGCTTATGGACGAGCCGAACGTGCTGCTGCTCGACGAGCCCACCAACGACCTCGACATCGAGACCCTCACGGAGTTGGAGGACCTGCTCGACGGTTGGCCGGGATCGTTGGTGTTGGTCAGCCACGACCGCTATTTCCTGGAGCGCGTTTGCGACCGTGTCCTGGCCTTGTTGGGCGACGGCCACCTGTCCTTCCTGCCCGGCGGGGTCGAGGAGTACCTGCGGCGCCGTGAGGGAGCCGACGAGCAGGGCAGCGTGCCCGGAACGCGCGAGCGGGAAGGCGGCACCGCCTCGGCCGCCGACTCGGGGCAGGCGGCCACCTCGGAACGACCGCAGCCGTCCGCCGCCCAGCGCCGCGCCGCCCACAAGGAGATGCAGCGCCTGGAACGCCGGATCGACCGGCTCGGTTCCCGCGAAGCCGAGCTGCACGAGCTGATGGCCCAGGCGGCCGACGACTACACGCGGCTGGCCGAGCTCGATGCGGAGCTGAAGACGGTCAGCGCCGAGAAAGGGGAGCTGGAGGAGCTTTGGCTCGCCGAGGCCGAGAAGGCGGGCGACTGAGGGTCCCGCTCGTGCTCGCTGTGCCGGGCCTCGCCACTGATCCCGGTGGCGGTGCCGGCCGCCGTCCCCACATCAGCGGCAGGAGAGGCCGTGTGGGGCTAGGTTGTTGTCTTTCGAACGGCTGGGGTGGGAGCGCGTGGGGTGTTCGTCGTTCGCTCGCGCCTCGATCGCTGCGCGATCTCGGCAGCCCGGGAAGCGACAGCGGACGCGCTCACCCATTCCGCCCACCCCCGACCGCGTCGACCTTTTCAAAAAAACAGAACCTAGAGGTGCGCCGCTCGCTCCTTCTCACCAGCGGGGCAGGGCGGTCGTGGCCGGCTCGTCCAGCGGTGACAGCAGGGAGCGCAGCAGGCTCGCCAGGGTTTCGCGGTCGCCTCGGGACAGCCCGCCCAGGATCGACTCCTCGTAGCTGAGTAAGTCGGCCAGGGCGGCATCGACGCGCTCTTTGCCCTCCTCGCTGAGCCGCACGAGGACCCCGCGCTTGTCGGCAGGGTCGGGGAACCGCCCCACGAGACCGGCTGCGGCCAACCGGTCGATGCGATTGGTCATCGTGCCCGAGGTGACCAGTGTCGCGCGCAGCAGCCGCCCCGGGGTCAGCTCGTAGGGAGGGCCCGACCGGCGCAGCTCGGCTAAGACGTCGAACTCCCACGGTTCCAAGTCGTACTTGGTGAAGACTGTGCGGCGCGCGCGGTCGAGATGCCGCGACAGCCGTGACACCCTGCTGAGCACCTGGAGCGGCTCGACGTCGAGGTCTGGACGCTCCGTACGCCACGCCTCGACGAGCCCATCGACCTCATCGCGCATGCTCCCAGCCTATCTCTTGACATCAAGATAGTATTGATGCAGTCCGCGACGAGGTCGACCGGCTACTCCGCTTTGCGCTTGCGGCCCGTGGTCTGAAGCTGTGGCTTGGGTTCCAGACTCGACAGCCCGTTCCAGGCCAGGTTCACCAGATGGGCGGCGACCACCTCGCGCTTGGGCTTGCGCACCTCCAGCCACCATTGGCCGGTCAATGCCACCATGCCCACCAACGACTGCGCGTACATGGGGGCGAGTTTGGGGTCGTAGCCCCGCTCCTTGAACTCTTCGGCCAGGATGTGCTCCACCTGCGAGGCGATGTCGCTGATCAGGCTGGCGAAGCTTCCCGTTCCGGAAGCCGCGTGGGAGTCGCGCGCCAAGATACGGAATCCTTGGCTGTTCTCCTCCACGTAGCGCAGCAAGGCCAGGGCCGCGCGTTCCAGCTTGTCACGGGCATGGTCATCGATGAGGGACGCGCTGACCATGCCCAGCAGTTGCTGCATCTCACGGTCGACCACGATGGCATAGATCCCCTCTTTGCCACCGAAGTGCTCGTAGACGACAGGTTTGGAGACGCCCGCACGGCCGGCGATCTCCTCGATCGAAGTGCCGTCGAAGCCGCGCTCGGCGAACAGTTCCCTTCCGATATCCAGTAGCTGCTCTCTACGCTCCCGGCCGGTCATGCGCTTCCTGCGCGACCGGGGTTTCTGCTCGCTCACGGCTTCCATGATGGTGGATCAATCTAACTCGCTAACGCGCTTGCTCGCCAGCCGCTCAGGGTTGGGCCACCGCACCTTGTAAGCCCACCCCAGTTTCTCGAAGGCCCAGATGAGGCGGGCGGAAATGTCAATTTGACCACTGAGCACGCCGTGGCGAGCGCAGGTGGGATCGGCATGGTGCAGGTTGTGCCACGACTCCCCGAACGAAGGGATGGCTAGCCACCATACGTTGCGCGACCGGTCGCGCACCTCGAAATTCTCCTCACCGATGGTGTGGCAGATCGAGTTAATCGACCACGTGACGTGGTGCAGCACCGCGACGCGCACCAGCCCGGCCCAGAAGAAGGCGGTGACCGCGCCCCACCACGACATCGTGATCAGGCCGCCGATGAGGGCCGGTCCCAGCAGCGAGAACAGCGTGAACGCCCAGAAGTAGCGGTCGATTTTGACGATGTCGCGGTCTTTGAGCAGGTCGGGGGAGAAGCGCTTCGGCGAGGTCTTCTCCTCGCTCAAAAACAGCCACCCCATGTGGGCGTAGAACATGCCCTTGGCGACAGAGCGCCAGTCGTCGCCGAAGCGCCACGGCGAGTGCGGGTCGCCCTCGTGGTCGGCGTACTTGTGGTGACGCCGGTGGTCGGAGACCCACTTGATGACCGACCCCTCGACGGCCATGCTCCCAGCGATGGCCAGCGCGATGCGCAACGGGCGCTTGGCCTTGAAGGAGCCGTGTGTGAAGTGTCGGTGGTAGCCGACCGTGACCCCGAGCCCGCTGACAAGGTAAAAGGCAACGCCGATTCCGACGTCGATCCAGCTCAGCCCCCATCCCCAAGCAAAGGGCACGGCGGCGGCCACTGCCAACAGGGGGGCGAGCACAAAGAAGAAGACAGTAACTCGCTCTGCCTTGCCCCGCCCCTCGGGCGCCAGTTCGGGCTCGGGCGCAGGTTTTCTTGTCGTGGGGGCGATGTCGGGCGCTGCGGTCATGAATTCACCTCGATCGGGGTAACCGCCTGCTCGGGATGGCTGGGCGCGGGCCAATGGATGTTTGTGCGCTTCGGCCCACCCCGACGGTCACCAATAACTTATACCTACGTAACCGTAACCTACGGAGGCGTAAGTTTGGCAACTAGGTACACCCCAATTCATGTAAAAACCTGGCGGGCCTCCGTTGTCCACAGCCCCGCGAGTCAGTGGCCGGGGCCACGAGTCCGGCATCTCAAAGCGCCGTGACAAGGCAGTCCTCATCACACCGCGCGGGGGATCGCCGATACCGAGATGACCCCGGCGGCGGGAGGCGTTATGGTAAGAACGGTGGACGCCGCGAGGGTCCGGTGCGTTGCCCCCGAGGGCGCTCCGGAGTCTGCTCACCTTCCCGGGTGGTGTAATCGGCAACACTCCTGATTTTGGTTCAGGCATTCCAAGTTCGAGTCTTGGCCCGGGAGCCCGTGTGCCCGTCGCCGTCACGTGGCCAGGCGGCGGCCCTGCCTCCCCTCGAGCGGGGGTGGCGTCCCTCACGCCGCGCGGTGCTGTCGTTATTTGCGCAGCGCTTCGTATTCTCCGGCGCCTTGCCTCCGCGTTTCGGCGGTCGGCGATGTATGCTGCCCATGTCGGCTTTTAGGGCGCCTTTCAGTCATGCGCTCTTATCGCTCCCGACACCTTTTCGACACCTGAATGTCGGTCGCCTCGGTCGCACCGTCCCGCAATCCTGTCCGCGTAGTGCGCCAACATCAGCCATCCGCCAGTGACGTGAGGAGTCTCCGCCAGTGAGCGCGAGCCGCCCGGCTGCCGTTATCGTCCTCGCAGCGGGCGAGGGCACCCGTATGAAGTCCAGGCTCCCGAAGGTTCTCCACGAGATCTGCGGGCGCAGCATGCTTGGGCACGTCCTGGCCGCCTCAGCCGAGTTGGCCCCCGAGCGCACCCTGGTGGTCGTGGGCCACGGGCGCGAGCAGGTGACCGACCATCTCAAAGCCGTCGCTCCGGCAGCCACGGCCACCGTGCAACACGAGCAGAACGGAACCGGGCACGCGGTCCGTATCGCTGTCGAGGATCTGCGGGAGCACGGCGTGCCCCTGTCCGGAACCGTCATCCTCGCCTACGGTGATACGCCGCTTTTGCAAGGCAACACCCTCGCCGAGCTCGCAGCCTCCCATGAGGCGGCGGGCAACGCCGTGACCGTGCTCTCGGCCAAGGTGCCCGATCCCACCGGCTACGGGCGAATCGTTCGCGCAGCCGACGGCACCTTCACCGAGATCGTCGAACACGCCGACGCCACAGCCGAACAGCGCGCGATCGACGAGATCAACTCCGGTATATACGCTTTCGACGGCGCACTGCTCAGCGAGGTCGTCCACCGCCTCTCCAGCGACAACGCCAAAGGCGAGGAGTACATCACCGACGCCGTCGCGATCCTGCGCGGCGACGGCCACCGGGTGGACGCCGCCGTGGCACGCGACTGGGTAGAGATCCAGGGCGTCAACGATCGGGTCCAGCTTGCCCAGGCCCGCCGGCTCCTCAACGACCGGCTCCTCACCCGCCACATGCGTGAGGGGGTCACCGTGGTCGACCCGGCCACCACGTGGGTCGATGTCCACGTCGACATCGACCGTGACGCCGTCGTCGAACCGCAGACCCAACTCCAGGGGACCACCTCCATCGGCGAAGGCGCACACATCGGTCCAAGCACGCTGCTGCGCGATACCAGCGTGGGCGCTGACGCCACCGTGTCACACACCGTCGCCCACGAGGCCACCATCGGCGCGGAAACCACCGTCGGCCCCTACGCCTACCTGCGGCCCGGTGCGACACTGGACCGTAAGGCCAAAGTCGGTACGTACGTTGAGGTCAAAAACGCCGCCATCGGCGAGGGTTCCAAAGTGCCGCACCTCACCTATGTCGGAGACGCCGACATCGGGCGGGGCGCCAACATCGGGGCCTCCTCCGTCTTCGTCAACTACGACGGAATTGACAAGCACCGCACCACCATCGGCGATCACGCGCGAACCGGCAGCGACAACATGTTCGTCGCTCCAGTCAACGTCGGTGACGGCGCCTACACCGGTGCGGGAACAGTCGTCCGCGACGACGTCCCCCCTGGGGCGCTCGCGGTCTCTGCCGGAGAGCAGCGCAATATCGAGGATTGGGTACGGCGCAAACGGCCGGGGACCGCAGCGGCCGAGGCGGCCGAGCGGGCGAACGAAACCGGCGACGGCCAAGCGAACACCTGAATGTGGGGGAAACCAACGTGACCGGCAAGAAAGCCGCGGGTCAGAAAAAGCTCATGCTCTTCTCGGGGAGAACCCACCCCGAGTTGGCAGAGGAAGTGGCCGATCAGCTCGGCATCGACGTCGCCCCGGCGAAGTTCCAGGACTTCGCCAACGGCGAGATCTTCGTGCGCTTCCTGGAGTCAGCCCGTGGCTGCGACGCCTTCGTCTTGCAGTGCCACTCCGAACCCATCAACGAGTCCATCATGGAACAGCTCATCATGGTGGACGCCCTCAAACGCGCATCGGCCAAGCGCATCACCGTCGTGGTGCCCTTCCTCGGCTACGCGCGCCAAGACAAGAAGCACCGCGGGCGCGAGCCGATCTCGGCCCGTCTGATGGTCGACCTGTTCAGCGCCGCCGGCGCCGACCGGCTCATGTGTGTCGACCTGCACACCGACCAGATCCAGGGGTTCTTCAACGGCCCGGTGGACCACCTGTTCGCGCTGCCCATCCTGGCCGACTACGTGGCCTCGGAGGTCGCCGACAGCGGCGAGATCACCGTCGTCTCCCCCGACGCCGGGCGCGTGCGTACCGCCGACCGCTGGGCCGACCGGCTTGGCGTGCCACTGGCCATCATCCACAAGCGTCGCAACCCCGACGTGGCCCACCAAGTCCAGATGCACGAGGTCGTGGGCGAAGTCGAGGGCCGCACCTGCGTGCTCGTCGACGACATGATCGACACCGCCGGCACGATCGTCAGCGCGGCCGAAGCTCTGAAGGCCAAGGGCGCGGCGAAGGTGCTCGCCGCGGCCACGCACGGCGTCCTGTCGGGGCCGGCCGTGGAGCGGCTGGAGAAATCCCCGATTTCCGAGGTCGTCACCACGAACTCGCTGCCCGTCCCCAAAGATCGTTCCTTCGACAAGCTCACGCAGTTGTCGATCGCTCCCCTCCTTGCGCGCGCCGTCAATGAGGTCTTCAGTGACGGCTCGGTGACGAGCCTGTTCGAGGGCGCCAGCTAGGCGTCAGGTTGGGCGATTCGGTGGGGGTGCGCCCCTGACGAACCGCCCAACCCTGCCTGCCGTGTTCGGAGACGTTCCCAGAGCCATTAGACTGAAATGAGTGTCTCCGCTTCCGCGGAGCCAGGTTTTATGGTCGCGCAGACTGGGCGCGGCGCGGTCATATCCCCCGCGAGCAAGCGGGGCCTCCCGCCCTGTCGAGCGGGAGTCGTTTCGGAGAAGTCGTGTTTCCCCGTGTACAGCGGGGATGACCCCACTGAGGAGTTTTGTCGTGTCCGAGGTACGTATCGCTGCCGAGCCGCGCACCGAGTTCGGGAAGGGCGCAGCACGCCGCGTCCGTCGCGCGGGTAAGGTGCCGGCCGTCCTCTACGGCCACGGCACGGACCCGCGTCATATCACCCTGCCGGGGCACGACCTCATGCTTGCCCTGAAGACCCCGAACGTGCTGCTGCGTGTCGAGGGAGTTGGAGGCACCGACAACCTGGCGCTGCCCAAGGCGGTCCAGCGCGACGTCATCAAGGGTTTCCTGGAGCACGTCGACCTGCTGGTGGTCGAGAAGGGCGAGAAGGTCGCGGTTGAGATCCCGGTGACTCTCACCGGTGAGGTCGCCTCTGGCGGCAGCCTCTACCAGGAGGCCGTCTCGGTCGAGGTTCTTACCGAGGCCACTCACATTCCCGAAGGTGTCGAGTTCAACGTCGAAGGGCTCGAACCCGGAACTCAGGTCACTTTGTCCGAGCTGAAGCTACCGGCTGGCACTGAACTGCACACCGACCCCGACGCGACGCTTCTCATCGTCTCCCACGAGCGCTCCGGAGCTGCCGCGGAAGGCGAAGAGGCCGCCGGGGAAGGCGCCGGCGAGGGGTCCGAGCCGGCCGAGGCCGCCGCCGAGTAAGAGGGCGCCCGCAGGTTCGCCGGCCCAGCGACGAGCAGACGATTAGCAGCACCGATGCGTGGTCTCCTACGACGATGGTTCGGGGGCCACGTGTCTGTGTGTTCCGGCCCGGAAACCGACTCTCCGGAGAGTGACATGGACGCCGAGCGCTGGCTGATCGTCGGTCTGGGTAACCCCGGTCCCAAATACGCCGGCAATCGCCACAATGTGGGTTTCATGGTGGTCGATGCCCTCGCGCAGCGGGCCGGTGAGCGCTGGAAGGCGCACAAGACCCGCGCCGAGGTGGCCCAGGGGCGTGTCGCGGGCGTTCCCGCCGTACTGGCCAAACCTCGAACATTCATGAACCTGTCCGGCGGACCGGTGGCCGGGCTCACCTCGTTCTACACGATCCCGCTGGAGCGTGTCCTCGTCATCCACGACGAGCTCGACATCCCTTACGGTGCGCTCAAGCTCAAGCGCGGGGGTGGCTCCGGCGGGCACAACGGCCTGCGTTCTATCACCGCCGCCGTCGACGGTCCTGACTACGTGCGGCTGCGTTTCGGCATTGACCGCCCCCCGGGCCGCATGGAGGCCGCGGACTACGTCCTCAAAGATTTCACCAAGGCCGAGGTCAAAGAGCTCGACCTCAACATCGAGCGCGCCGCCGACGCAGTTGAGACCGTGATCACCGAGGGGCTCGAGAAGGCGCAGCAGGTCTACCACACCGCGCGCTGAGCCCCACGCGGTCCCGAGCGGGCCCGTGCAGTCCCGTGCGGGCGATGCTTCCAACGGCGCTGGGGCAGCGGCTGAGACCTCTCGACGTGAGGACAGGGCGCCCAACGGCACCCCGCCCGGTCACGGCACCGTGCGGACACACTCCCAGCGTCGTTGTCACAGTCACGACCCTGGCCGCTGCGTGCTTTCCGGCCGTGCCCGCGCCGCCCCTCGTTGCCCGCCTCACCAACCGCAGCGCGAGGCACCGGCTCTGTTTCGGCGCCCGCCCGCCGCAGCTACGCCCCTCGCCACCGGCGCGAGTCGAGCCCGGTCGGGCTGCGGTGTGTCGCCGAGGGCACCATTATCGGCTGCTATGGCTCCCGCAACGTAGCCACCCTTTTCACAGCGGGGAGATAACTTTTTGCGATTCAACGACTACAATTAGCTACTGTCCAGATGTTGGCTCGCGTTCCATGCCCCTGGTCTTCCCCCGCTGCCGGTGTTGTGCTCTGCTATGTCGCGCTGTCACCCCATGGCGGGGTGGGGCATCGGCAGTCAGAGGTGGAGATCCATGGCCGTCTTCAACGATGCCGCCGAAAGTCGGCACACCGCCCCCCGCCAGCCCGGCGAGAGCGGTGCCTTCCCGCAGGCCGCCACTGCTGCCGCTTCGGCAGGCAGATGGCGCTCTGGTGACCCCGCCGGAGAGTGGGCGAACGCCTACCTGCGAGGGCTGCTGGGCCTTGACCTCGCCGCCGCCGTAACCGCGGGCATGCTCGCGTTCCAGTTGCGCATCGCCGAGTGGAGCGCCGCTCCGGCAGCGGTGCCCGCGATGGCGCTCTCCCTGTTCCTGCCGCTGCTGTGGGTCATCGCAGTGGCCACCGGCGGTGGTTATGCGCGACGCTTCATCGGGCTGGGCACGGAGGAGTTCCGTCGCGTCCTCAGCGCAGGGGTCCTGTTGACCGCCTTCGTCACCGTCGTCGCCTATGCGAGCCAGGCCAACCTCGCCCGTGGCTACGTGCTCGTGATCCTGCCCACGGTCACGCTGTTGAGCCTCGTCGCCCGCTACGCCTGGCGCAAGTTTTTGCACCGGTTGCGCCGTGACGGCCGGTGCATGCGCCGCGTCATCGTCGTGGGCCACCGTGACGGGGTGCGCGACCTCATCGGCCAGTTCCGCCGTGAGCCCTACCATGGCATGCAGGTCATAGGCGCGTGCCTGCCGGCCGAGCAGTGCGAGGCGCAGCCCGACCTCGACGGCTGCCCGGTCTACGGCGACTTCTCCCGGGTGCCAGACGTCGTCGAACTCACCGGCGCCGCCACGGTCGCGGTGTTGACCTGCCCGGAGATGGACGGCGTGGAGTTGCGTCGGCTCGCGTGGCAGTTGGAGAAGAGCGGGACGGAACTCACGGTGGCTCCCGCGCTCATGGAGGTCGCGGGCCCGCGTACCACGATCCGGCCTGTGGCCGGGCTGCCGCTGTTGCATGTGGAACACCCCGAACTCGCCGGTGGCCGTCGGCTGGTCAAGGGCGCGTTCGACCGGCTGGCGGCGGCGATGGCGCTGCTGGTTCTCTCACCGCTACTGCTCGTCCTCGGGGCGGTGATCCGCTGCACCAGCCCGGGGCCCATCCTGTTCCGCCAGACTCGGGTCGGCAAAGACGGGGCGCGATTCACGCTGTACAAATTCCGTACCATGGTCGACGGAGCGGAGGTGCTCAAGGCCGCGCTGCGCCCCCGCAACGAGCACGACGGTGTGCTGTTCAAGATGCGTGCCGACCCCCGGGTGACCCGTGTGGGAGCTTGGCTGCGCCGCTATTCTCTCGACGAGTTGCCGCAGTTGATCAATGTCGTGCTCGGCGAGATGTCCTTGGTTGGCCCGCGCCCGCCGCTGCCAGAGGAAGTGGCCAGCTACGGCGACGACGTTCGGCGCCGGCTCGTGGTCAAACCGGGGCTGACGGGACTCTGGCAGATCAGCGGACGCGCCGATCTGTCCTGGGAGGAATCGGTCCGGCTGGATCTGCGTTACGTGGAAAACTGGTCGTTGACCCTGGATGTGCAAATTCTGTGGAAGACATGGTCAGCGGTGATCCGCGGTGCGGGGGCATACTGAGTTCGGTGAGCACCATCCGAAATGATCATGAGGTCGCGCGCGACCTTGCCGCTGAGGCTGGCGAACAGTTGCTGCGGATTCGCGCGCGCAACGGCTTCGAGGAGCCGGAAGTCCTGCGCACTCTAGGTGACCGACTCTCCCACGAGTTTCTGTTCTCAGCGTTGGGCCGGCTCCGGCCCAGCGACGTCGTCTTGTCCGAAGAGGGCGCCGACGACCGCACCCGGCTGGGTGCGCGGCGCGTGTGGATCATCGATCCGCTCGACGGCACGCGTGAGTTCGCCGAGTCCGGGCGCGTTGACTGGGCGGTGCACGTGGCGCTGTGGGAGAACGGCACGCTGGTCGCCGGAGCGGTCTCCCTGCCGGCCCAAGGCAGTACCGTGTCGACCGCCGATCCCCCCTGGCTCCCCGAGGAGCGCCCCTCGGAGCAGCGCCTGCGCATTACCGCCAGCCGCAGCCGCCCCCCGGAGTTCGTCAAGCAGTTGGCCACCCAGCTCGGAGCTGAACTCGTGCCGATGGGGTCGGCGGGAGCCAAGATCTGCGCTGTGATGCTAGGGATCGCCGATATCTACGTCCACTCCGGGGGCCAGTACGAGTGGGACAGCGCCGCGCCGGTGGCGGTGGCGCGCGCGGCCGGTATGCATACTTCCCGTATCGACGGTTCTGAGCTGACCTACAACAATCTCGATCCGTCGCTGCCGGATATCCTTGTATGCCGACCGGAATTGTCGAGTATGTTGTTGGCCAGTATCCGCAGTGTCGCGGATCTGGACAGCGCGGGGCCAGCAGGTCCACACGCGGCAGGGTAAGGCGCCCCCCCGCGTCCCTTGAGTGAGCGACATGAGCGTGAGGCGGATTCATGAGTCAGTCCAGTCAAGCCCTTGGCCGGTACCAACTCTCCCAACTCGATTCCCTTGAGGCCGAGGGGATCTACATCATGCGAGAGGTGGCCGCCGAGTTCGAGCGGCCGGTGCTGCTGTTCTCGGGCGGCAAGGACTCCGTTGTTATGCTCCACCTCGCGCAGAAGGCGTTCGCTCCCGGGCCCATCCCCTTTCCCGTGATGCACGTCGACACCGGGCACAACTTCCCGGAGGTCATCGAGTTCCGTGACCGCCGCGTAGCCGAGGCCGGGGTACGGCTGATCGTGGCCTCGGTGCAGGAGCAGATCGACGCGGGCAAGGTCACCGAACCCACCGGGCGGTGGGCCAGCCGCAACCGGCTGCAAACGGCCGCGCTGCTCGAAGCGATCGAGGAGCACAACATCACCGCTGCCTTCGGCGGCGCTCGTCGCGACGAGGAGAAGGCGCGCGCCAAGGAGCGCGTCTTCTCCTTCCGCGACGAGTTCGGGCAGTGGGACCCCAAGAGCCAGCGCCCGGAGCTGTGGAACATCTTCAACACCCGGATCAACCCAGGCGAGCACATCCGCGTGTTTCCGCTGTCGAACTGGACCGAGCTCGACATTTGGGGCTATATCGCCCGCGAGAAGATCGAGCTTCCCGACATCTACTTCGCCCACTCGCGTCAGGTGTTTGAACGTGACGGCATCCTGCTCGCCGACAACCCCTACGTCAACCGTGACGACTCCGAAGAGGTCTTCGAGGCCACCGTGCGCTACCGCACCGTGGGCGACATGACCTGTACCGGCGCGGTCCGCTCCACCGCGACCGAGATCGAGGATGTCATCACCGAGATCGCCGCCACGCGCATCACCGAGCGGGGCCAGACCCGCGCCGACGACCGCACCAGTGAGGCGGCCATGGAGGACCGCAAGCGCGAGGGCTACTTCTAGGACCCGCGCCGCTCTCCCGACCTCCGCTTTGCGTTGCCCCGCACCCGCCCCCGGACTCTCTTGGAATTCCTGCAATGAGTACTGACATCCTGCGGTTCGCCACGGCCGGCTCTGTTGACGACGGTAAGAGCACCCTCATCGGTCGGCTGCTCTACGACTCCAAGTCGATCTTTGAAGACCAACTCGACTCTGTGGAGCGCACCAGCCGTACCCGGGGTGAGGAGCAGACCAACCTCGCCCTCCTCACCGACGGTCTGCGGGCCGAACGCGAACAGGGCATCACGATCGATGTGGCCTACCGCTACTTCGCCACGCCGCGCCGGACGTTCATCATCGCCGACACCCCCGGTCACATCCAGTACACGCGCAACATGGTGACCGGCGCCTCCAACTCCGACCTGGCGGTCGTCCTCGTCGACGCGCGCAAGGGGTTGCAGGAGCAGAGCCGACGCCACGCCTTCCTGGCCACCCTGCTCCAGGTTCCCCACCTGGTGCTGGCCATCAACAAGATGGACCTCGTCGACTACTCCCAGCAGCGCTTCGAGGAGATCAAGGAGGAGTTCTCGGCGTTTGCCACCAAGCTCGACGTCACCGATCTCACCTTCATCCCCATCTCGGCGCTGCACGGCGACAACGTGGTGGACCGCTCCCTCAACATGCCCTGGTACGAAGGGCCCTCCCTGCTGCACCACCTGGAGCACGTCCACATCGCCTCCGACCGCAACCTCAAGGATGTGCGGTTCCCGGTCCAGTACGTCATCCGCCCCCACAAGGCCGATGACCCCGAGCTGCACGATTTCCGCGGCTACGCCGGTCAGGTGGCAGGTGGGGTGCTCAAGCCCGGCGACGAGGTCATGCACCTGCCCTCGGGGCTGACCACCCACATCGACGCGATCATCACCGCCGACGGTGACGTCCAAGAGGCGTTCTCCCCAATGTCGGTGACGTTGCGGCTAGCCGACGACATCGACATCTCCCGCGGCGACATGATCTGCCGGCCCAACAACAAGCCCCACGCGGCCCAAGACATCGACGCGATGCTTTGCTGGATGTCGGAGGGGCGCAAGCTGACCCCCAGGTCAAAGCTGGTTATCAAGCACACGACGCGCACCGCCAAGGTGATGGTGCGCGACATTCTCTACCGCCTCGACGTCAACACGCTGCACCGCGACGAGGACGTCAGCGAGCTGGTCCTCAACGAGATCGGGCGCGTGAACCTGCGCGTGACCCAGCCGCTGTTCGTCGACGAATACCAACGCAACCGTCTCACCGGCGGCTTTATCCTCATCGACGAGGGCACCAACACGACCGTCGCCGCCGGCATGGTCACCCAAGCCAACTAGCGGCCAGGCGCCACCCCACCCATGCGGGTGGCGCCTGGCCGCCCTCCCCTCCCGTGCCGCCGGCCCGCCACCACACCTGCGAGACGGTCCCGCACTCCCACGAAGACAGGTGTGGGGCCAACTGGCCACGCAAGATTACTTTTCGTAGTTTAATAGCGAACCATGAGTGACTTTACCGTGGTTTTCGTTGGTGGCCTTGGCCGTTCCGGTTCGACCCTGATCGAGCGTGCCTTGGGAGAGTTGCCTGGGGTGTGTTCGGTGGGCGAGTTGGTCCACCTGTGGCAGCGCGGTCTGATCGACAACGAGCGCTGCGGCTGCGGCGCGCCCTTCTCCGGCTGCGCGTTCTGGCGCGACGTGGGCTGGCGAGCCTTCGGCGGGTGGCACTGTCTCGACCCCGACGACATCCTGGCGCTGCGCGCCTCCGTCGATCGCACCCGCTACGTGCCGTGGCTGTTGGGGCGTACCCCGTCTCCTGCGCTGGCGGCTCGACTGTGCCACTACACCGACCTCTACGACCACGTCTACGCTGCGATCGCCAGCGTGAGCGGGTGCGACGTCGTCGTGGACTCCAGTAAGCACGCTTCCCTGGCGGCGTGCCTGCGCCACCGTTACGGCGAGCGGATGCGCGTGGTGCACGTGGTCCGCGACCCCCGGGCGGTGGCCCACGCCTGGGGCAAGCGGGTACCGCGCCCCGACGCTACCCCCACCAGCCCTGAGCAGGAGATGGCGCGCTATTCGCCGGGGCGCGCCGCGGTGCAGTGGACGGCCCAGAACGCGGTGTTCGCCGCATTGGCGCGTACGGAGGTCCCCGTCCACCGGGTGCGCTACGAGGACTTCGTGGCCGCCCCCGCGGCGCGTTTCGCGGAGGTGGCCGGTTTCATCGGCCATCAGGGGGAGCTGCCGATCACAGCCGACGGTCATGTCTACCTGTCGACCACTCACACGGTCTCCGGTAACCCGACGCGGTTTCGTACCGGCGCGGTGGCGGTGCGCGCTGACGACACGTGGCGAGAGGAGTTGGCCCCGCGCGACCGGGCGCTCGTCGCGGCGATGACCCTGCCCTTCCGGATGTGCTACTAGCTCCGCGCCGGCTGCCAGCGGGAGAAGGGAATTGCCCCCGACATGCGAAATTCGTCACTTAAAGTGTATTGCTAACTTCATATGGTAATCATTGGAATATGGTGGGGGAGATCGGCGTCAGCAGCCCGCGGAGAGCGACCACGGCGCGACGCGGCCATGGCGGAGCGCGCTGCTGTTGGGAAAGCACCAGCCGCGGTCTTAGCACGGTGGTTGTCGCTGCTGTGCTCGTGGCCACCGGCTGCGAGCCCGACGGCGAACCCAGCGGCGACGCTTCCGCAGGACCCGCCGGCTCCTTACCCGCGCCCCCGTCGCCGACCGTCGCGGGGGTGAGCACGCCCCCACCCCCTGTTCCGTCCACATCGCTTGACAGCACCGGCGTCCCCACAGCGGAGCCCACTCCTGCCCCCGGGGACGCCGCTCCCCTCTCACCCCCCGCTCCCAGCAGTTCAGCGGCTACCAACTGCCACATCACCGAGATCCTGGCCATTGACTGCGGCGTATGGTGGGGCATCAGCCCATGGCTCGACCGCGACCGCCGACTGTACGAGATCGAGGAGGCGGCGGGGCGTCGCATGGACACCGTCCACACCTGGCACGGCATCGACCAGCCCAACGTCCCCAACGAGCGGGAGCGAGCTCTCATGGCGCGGGGCCGGTTCATCCACGCCAACATCGAGGCGCGCCGCTTCACACGCGAAGGGCATCCGCCGGTGCGCTACCGCACCATCACCGCCGGCGCCTTCGACTCCTCCCTGAACTCCCAAGCGCGCGCGATCGCCGCATCGGATCAGCCGATCTTCATCACCTTCGACCACGAGGCCGACGCCGACAAGCGGTACTACACCCGCGGCACCCCCGAGGAGTTCGTGGCAGCCTGGCGCCACATCGTCGACGTTTATCGGCGCAACGACGCCGACAACGCGATCTTTGTGTGGAACGTGACCGGCTACCGCGGCAACTTCGACCGGCTGCCCCGCCTGTGGCCCGGAAACGACTACGTCGACTGGCTGAGCTGGGAGGCATACAACATGACCGGGTGCGAATACCATCCCACGTGGGACGAGGTGCACTCTTTTGAACGGGCCATGGCTCCCATGTACGAATGGGTGCAGACCGAGGGGCCCAACCACGGCATCGACCCGGACAAGCCCGTGATGATCGCCGAAATGGGCACCGTCCCCATCCCCCGCGACCCGCAGGCCGCCCGGCGCTGGTACACCGAGATCCCCGAGGTGCTGCGCGAATACGAGCGCGTGCGCGCCGTGCAGCTCTGGGACGGTAAGACCGCGCCCACCTGTGACTTTCGCGTATTGGAGCACCCCTATATCCGCGATGGCTACGTTGAGGCCGGTCGCGCTCCCTCCATCGTGGTCCCGGACGGGGTGCGCGAGGTCATCGCCGACACGCTGGAGGTCGCCGGCGCGGCTGGGTGATCCGACGAAGTTCGTCACGGTCGGCTTGCGACACTGGCTGTGCCCTCGGGTGGGGGAAGGCTCGTTGGTACGGCGGCCAGGGAGTACGGGGCTGTTTTGGCCTGGTGTGTGCACCCGTCGCTCGTGCCTCGATCGCTTCGCGATCTCGCCGGGGAAGCCGGTGCTGGTGGGGCGAGTGTGCAGGTGGCCCCATCCTGCGAGCCCGCCCGACCGCCGGACGGCGTGACCTTCGTGGAAGGTGCCCTGGGGGCGGGAGGGGCCGACGAGCAGCATGAACTCGCCGTCGGTTCGTGGAAAGTGCCCCGGGGGCGGTCGCCTTGGCCGGCCTCCGGAGGGCGCGCCCCCGACTGAGAAATCCCCAGTTCGCCCCGCGGTCTACCCACCAGCGGCCCGCGCTGACGGGTAGTTCCGACTCTCCCGGCTTTAGGTTGGTGTTTTGTGGACGGGTGGCGAGGACCGGCGGTGGACGCACGCGGGTGAGCGCGTCCGCTGTCGCCCAGTAGGCTGCCGAGATCGCGTAGCGATCGAGGCACGAGCGGACGAAGGACATCTCCACGGCCCCACACCCCAGCCGCTCGAAAAACAGAACCTAAGCCGGGAGATGATGAGGTCGACGTTGTGTTCAGACGCCCCGACCGTGCTTGTGCAGCGCGTTGAGCACGGTCTCAGCGGGTAGCCCGCAGGCCACAGCCAGCGCCAAGTAGGCGCGTGGTTCCCCGCCGCGGTGGCGCAGCGCCGCCATCGTCCACTCCAGCGCGGCTGTGCGGCGCCCCGCCGCTGCCTCGGCGAAGGCGATCTGGCCGGACAGGCGCGCATATCCCGCCGGCACGAGCCGAAACTCGGGGTACTTGGTCAGCAGCCAACGCAGTGCGGTCGATATCGTCTGCCAGCGGCCCGAGAAGTGTGAGCGACGGTGCCACAGCACCCGCACCCCCGGGTCGGGCACGTTGCGCACCGGACCGCGCCGGGCCAGACGCAACAGCAGTTCGTAATCCTCGCCGTAACTGCCCGGGATCTCCTCGTCGACCGCCCCACAGCCGTGGACGAGCGCGTCGCGTCGGATCAGAAAGGTCGAAGGGTGCAGCTCGGTCAGCCGGGAGCGCAGCAGGTCAGCGAAGGTGATGGCGGTACGGTCCAGTACTCGCGGCGCCTCGGTTTCGCCGTAGGCCACGGTGATGCCGCAACATACCGCCTCGGTTTTCGGCTCGGCGCGCATCACCTCCACCTGTCGGCGCAGCTTGTGCGGCAGCCAGGTGTCATCATCGTCGCAAAACGCCACCAGGTCGGTTCGGGCCGCGAGGATGCCGCTGTTGCGGGCCCCGGCTAGCCCCGACGTCAGGCTGTTGCGCAGTACCCGCACCGGCCGGTCGCCCGCGAGCTGGGTCAGCGAATGGTCAGGGGGTGTCCCGTCGTAGACCACCAGCGTGAGCACGGTGCCCGGATAGTCCTGGGTGGCGATGGAGCGCAGTGTCGAGCGCAGCAGGTCGGGGCGATCGCGCGTGGGAACGACGACCGTCACGTCGGGCCACGCCTGAGCCGGTCCGTCCGGGACGGGCGGGGGCAGCGGCCGGTCGGCGCCGCCCGTCCCGGGGGTCATCAGCAGGTCGATGAGGTGTCCGGCTTGCAGCGCCACCCGCTCCTGAGCCGAGTGCCCGGTGCCCTCCAGAATGAACTCGCCGGGTTGGGCCAGCGCCTTGTCAACGGTCACCGCCAGCTCGTGGGCATCGGCACAGTTTCGCACCAGCCCCACGCCGTCGAGTCGGGAAACGAACCGCTGCTGGTGCCCGTCGACGTGCTCGCCCAGTTCGGGGTCACGTGCCACCACCAGCGGCAGCCGCCGCGCTGCCCGCGCTTCGGTGATGCTGGCCGGCCCGCCGTGGGTGACGACCACTGCGGCGCGGGCCATTTCGGCGCGCAACCGGTCGCCGTCGAAGAAGTCGACACCCTCGGCCACGGTCGGGGCCCGGCTGGCACCGTGCTGTACCAGCACCCGAACGTCAGGGCGCTGGCCGGCGTAGTCGTCGATCCAGTCGATCAACCGGTCGAAACGGTGATAGTCGGTTCCAACGGTGACCAGTACCAGTGGGCGCTCGTCGGCACGGTCGTGGGCGAGGCAAGGGTCGGTCAAAGCAGGGGTCCTACCGTGATCGCGGTGGGCATGAAGTGGAGTTGCTCATCCCATTGGGCGAGAAAGAGCGTGGTGAAGGGGCGGCACAGCCGTGCGGTGAGGGTGGGGGTGTCGATGCGGTCGTAGACCTCGATGTAGACGGTGGGCACGCGCAGCAGCCGGGCGAGGACGAAGAAGGGCAGCGCGACACCGGCGCCGGTGGACACCACTACTCTGGGACGGCGCTGCGCGAGAATCCGCACCGCCAGGGCGCTGTTGCGCACCAGGTTGCCGATGTGGCGCGTCGTGGGGTGGTAGGCCCAGCGCACGTCCTCTCCGGCCAGCAGTGAGACCGCGTCAGGGGTGCGGAACGTGACCCAGGCGCGCTCACGCCCTGCCCACCATGGGCGAAGCGCCGCCAGTTGCGCGAGGTGCCCCCCACTGGAGGCGACGAGCAGCACGGGACGGGAAGGCATGAACCCATAATCTCACGACTCAGCGTGCATTGGTGCTGACTTTATGTGAATAATCTGAGGTGTGGGGGGCCTTCGGCGGGTGTGTGCCCTCCTGTGTCGGCTGCACCTGCTCTGGGCACGCCGCCTGCGTCGGCGCGCCGTCGGCCGGTGTGGTGTCCGAGGCCGGTTTCGACCGTCGGTCGCCTCCCGTGATCTCGCCGATTCCCAGGGGGCCACGCACCCCCCACACGGTGGCCACGTACCCGAGGCCGGCCACAGCCAGCGTCGCCGCCAGGGAGGGCAGGGTCACCCCCAGCAGTAGTCGCCCGCCCAGCGGCACCAGGCCGAACCATACGGTCGTCACCGCCACCGCGAGCAGCCATGGCCGCCCCACCGGCCACAGCCGCAGCCACCGGGCCAACTGCACCACCGGCAGCAGGTTGCGCACACCGATCGCGGCCAGCCACGCCACCGCGGCCCCCACGGCGCCCAGCATCGGCACCAGCCCCACACACACGCACACGTCCACAACCAGCGCCGCCACATTGTTGACCAGGCTCCACCGGGGCCGGCCGGCCACCGTCAACACCAGGTCCCCCATCCCGCAGGCCGAGGCCAGCAGCATCGCCAGCGAGATCACCACGAGCACCCCCTCGCCCGCCGCATAGCCGGTTCCGAACACGCCCAACACCAACGGCGCGTAGACGATCAGGGGCAAAAACAGCGGCCACGTCAGACAGATCAGCCACGCCGTGCTCGTCTGGAACAGCGTGTTGGCGCCGGCGCGGTCCTCCAAAGCCAACAGTTCGGTCATACGCGGCTGCGCCGCGTACTGCACCGCCTGCATCCCGAACTGACCCACGACCATGAACCGCGTGGCCGCGGTGAACAGCGCCGCCTCGGCCGCGCTCCGCAGCACGGCGACGAGGACGATCCCGCTGCGTTGAATCCCGATCTGGGCGATGTCGGCGACCGACCGGGGCAGGGTGAACGCCCAGAACGTCCGCGCCCCGGGAGCCACGGCCGCCTCCGAAGCGGTAGCGCCGTCGTCGTCGGCCCGGCGCAGCAGCCGCCGCAGCCACCACCACGCCAGGGCCGCGATCGGCAGGTAGGGTCCGGCCCAGGCCACCGTCAACAGGCCGGCCGCGCCCACCAGCGCGGCCGTGCCCAGCAACACGAGCTGCGACAGGGGCCGCGCCACCTTGTCGAAGGCCACGGTCGAGCCCATGTCGTGCATCCCGCGGGCCGCGGCCATCGCGGCGTCGCCGGCCACCGCGAACGGCAGGAACGCCGCCAGCAGCCGCAGGTAGGTGCCGGCCTCGGGGGCACCGAGCCAGCGCGCCAGCGGGTCGGCCAACAGCAGGGTCGCCACCGCCAGCACCGCCGCGACCGCCACGGTTGGCCCGAACGCCAGCCGCAGCACGCTCGGCACCTGCCCTGCCGCACCCAGGGCGCGCAACCGCGCCACGAAGTAGACCAGCCCGTTGGACGTGCCCAGGTTGGCCACCGCCGCCATGATCAAAAACACCGAGGTCGCCGAGAAGAACACGCCCGCGGCCTCCGGGGAGAACCCGCGCGCCACGGCCACGACCACCCCGAGATTGAGGCCGGCCCCCACGACCGCCCCCGCCATGTTGACGGCGCCGCCGCGGGCTACCCGCCCCAGTCCGACACCGTCCTCATCGCCCCTGTTGCGACGCACCTTCGCTGGTTTCCTCTCGCGCTCTCGTCGGGTCGTGCCGGCTCGCTCGGGACCGCTCGTGCGCTGCCCGTGGCTAGGGCGCGGCGCAGGCGGCCCTCACTCTCGGCGACGCCACCCCGGAGTGCGGCCCCACCATCGGGCCAGCCGCTCGTCGTAGGGGGCGAAATGCTCAGCCAGTTGGTCGCGCAGCCGTGCCGGCAACCCCGCGCGCGGGCGCGCGTTATGGCGGTCGAAGCGCACGCCGGTGTGGTGGGGCAGGCCCAGGAACGCCTCGATGTCGGCGAAGACGGTCGCTGGCGCCGTGAAGAACGCCTCGCTCTCCACCACGTGCATCCGGTCGCGGCCGAGGTGGTGCTCCCAGCGCAGCAGTTGGTCGATGTAGTGGCCGCGGGCCAGGTAGGCGTGGTGGCGGTGGCTGAACGAGCAGCCGCCGTCGAGCAGGTGCTGTTCCTCGCGCGCCAGCCGCTCTCCCTCCATTTCCAGGGCCCGCTCGAAGGGCTGGGTCTCATAGCCGCGGGCGGTTTCGTGGGCGTGGGCGGAGTAGGCGCGCTCCACCGGGTCGCGCAGCGCCACGATCACCCGCACCCCCGGGAGGTCGCGGGCGACCCGCTCCGGCACCAGGGGGTGGAACAGGTAGTAGGGGCTCGACTCACCGATCTGCGCTCCCTCGCCGCTGCCTCGGGCTCTGGCCATCGCGCGCGTGGGAAAGCGCCCTCGGTAAAAGTTCAGATCGCGCTCGTATTGGACATCGAAGTAGTGCACCCCCTTGCCCACGATCGGCCCCATGAGGCACGGGTGCTGGCGCAGGGCCTTGAACAGCGACGTGGTCCCGCACCGCTGGGCGCCGATGATCAGGAACGTGGGCAGGCACCGCAAGTGCTGCGTGAGATGAGCCATCCCGTTCAGGGGCGCTGTGAGCAGCGGGCGTCCGGCCGAGGCGAGGCGTCGCGGGAGGTTGCTGGGACCGTTGGGCATGGCGGGGGAGTGCTCCTCGTCGTCACTGTGGGGGACGGGCAGGGGCAGCCGCCCGTGGCGGCTGAGCGGGGGCGAGGGCCGCACAGGCGGGGTCGGGACGGCTCAGTGGGCGTCGCCGGCCTCGTGGGCTGCGCGTTCCTCCAGACTGGCCAGGGCGGGCAGCAGCCAGTCGTCGATGGCCGCGAGGTTGCTGCCCGCCTCGGCCTGGCGGTCGTGCAGATAGCGGGTCGCGAGATCGATCAGGTACAGCGCCATGACTGTGGACACCGCCTCAGGGCGCAGCCCGGTGGCTCGCAGCAGCGGGTCGCGCAGCAGCCACGCGCCGCTGTCGAGCCAGCGGTGCACCCCTTGGTGCACGCCGATCTGCACCGACTCGTTGAGTTCGTAGTGCAGCGCGTCGAAGCCGGCGGGCACGTCGAAGGCCAACCGCTCCCAGTCCCAGACGAATGCGCGCCGCGGCGTGCTCGCGATGTTCCACCGGGTCAGGTCGCCGTGCCAGGCGCCGAACGGCATCCCCACGTCGGGGAGCCGCTCCAGGGTCGCGCGCAGCGCGGGAGCCTCAGGCCGCGCCCCTAGAGCGTCGACGCGGCGCAGCAGGTGACGCCGGTATTCGCTGCGAGACAGCCGTACCTCCCGTCCCCGCCCCAACGCGAAGATCTGGGTGACGCAGCGCAGCAACTGTCGACGGGTGGGCCGTTCGGTCTGCTCTCCCACCGGCAGCGCTTCCTGCACCAGCAGCGGGTGGCCGTTCCACTCTCCCGAGTGCAGCAGCCGCGGCACGGTGATGTCGGGCAGGCGGGCGCTGACGAGCCGGTTCAGCGCTGCCGTCTCCGAGCGCACCAGCCGCGACGTCAGTGCGTTCACACCCACCTTGGCGTAGCCCACCACCCGCCCACCGGGGGTGAGCAGCAGCAGGACCGGCTTGCGGTTAGCGCGCGGCGGCCCTACATGGATCGCGATGATCACCTCGCGGTCCAGCGCCGCCGAGAGGGCATGCTCGATCGTGCGTCCCGCGGCCACCCGCAGCCGATCGCGCAGCAGCAGCGGCGCCACACCACTGGCGAAGGCGGTGCTCAACAGGGAGGTACGCAACCGTTCGGCGAACGAGTGCCGTTGCCCGAAGGCAACTATCCCACGTGCCGCCGCATAGCGGTGCGTCACCGGCAGGATGACCCGTGGCTTGTGCGCCGAGGGCACTGGCAGGTACTCGCGCACCTCGCCGCCGTATTGGGGGGCCAACTGGGCCGCGCCCAGCACCGGCCGCTGCCCGCCCCGCCCCATCAGGCCACCGCAGGGCCACAGCACTTCGGCCAGGTGGGTCAGGTAGCTCGTCTCACCGTTGATCACCCGGCATCCCCCCGAACCGCGGCTGCGGTGCCTCCGCGGGCGCCTCGCCGCCACAGCAGCGCAACGCCGGTGAGGGATATCGCCAGCGGCGCCGTCAACGCTACGTACCAGAACATGTACCAAAAGAGCAGCAGGATCGTCAGGAGTGCCCCCGAGCCGACCAAGGAGACGTCGTGGCGGTGGCGCCACACGGTGAATCCGAAGAAGCTGAGGAACAGCGCCGTACCGCCCCAGCCGTTGGCCACCAGCAGCAGCCACAGTTGCCCGTTGTTGCCGATGACGCTGTTGCCGCACTGCGGACATTCCGGGGACTTGCCGACCGCGATCGACTGGCTGCTGCCCAGCACCTCCCGCGTCGACCCCCACCCCGCGATCGGCGAGGCGTTGGCGGCGGCCACCGCCGCCATGCTGTCGGCAGCCCGGCCCGCGTCGCTGTGGGGGTTGGCCACGCGCTCCGACATGACCCCCATCAGCGGCGACACCAGGAGCACCGCCGCCACGGCACCGCTCGCCAACACGCACAGCGCCACCTCAGCCGTCCGGCCGCGCCGCAGCAGTTGCACCAGGACGAACAGCAGCGACAGCGCCAGTCCCACCCACAACCCGCGGTTGAGCGAGTAGACGATCGGGACGAGGGCCAGCCCGAGGGCGGCGCCGGCCGCCCAGCGCCGCCACCCCGAGCCGCGGCAGATCCAGCCGATGACCAGCCACACCAGGAGCAGCGAAAGGTTGTTGCCCCACGTGTTGGTGTACTCCCACGGCGCCTTGGGGCGCGGGGCCTCGTAGCCGAGCACGTTCATGAACTGCGCCGCCGCCGGATGGATCAGGTCCCGCACATAGGGGTCGGCGGCCAGCGACGCCGGCAGCGCCAGCTCCAGCGGAGCGGTGAACTCCACATGGGGCGCGAACGTCCCCAGCAGCCCGCCGGCGACCGTGGCCAGGCCCAGCCACCCCAGCGCCCGCGCCACCCGCAGGTCGGACAGCTCACGCCGAGAAAGGTTGCCCACGTAGAGCAGCAGCACCGTCAGCGCGAGGTAGGTGCCCACGCGCGCCAGCGCTCCGAGGGCACCGGCGCTGCCCGGCAGCGCCCCCGGCGGGGTGAGCCCGATCAGCGCCAGGCCCACCACGGCCCACACCAAAAACAGCACCCACAGCACGAAGCCCGGCGGGACCCGCAGCCCGTACATGCGGTGGCGGCGCACCAGCTCCACGGCCATCGGAACCGCGAACACCCAGAAAGCGAACCGGCCCAACCCCAGCGCCCACCACAGCGGGTAGCCCGCGAACAGGGCCACGAACGGCCACCCCGTCCCGAGCCGCACCCCGCCGGACGAGGGCGGGGAGGGGGCGGCCACGGCGGTGTTGTGGCGCGTGCTCATCAGCGCTGCGTAGCGAGGTCGGCGCCGGTGTGGGTCGCGGTGGCGTCCTCGGCGGCGCCGGGCTCCTCGGCGGCGGGTGCCGCGGCGGGCGAGAGCGCGGCCCTTCCGGCGTGACGTCCTCTGCTCGACCGGGGCGGCCGGGGCCCCGACCGTTCGGCCAGATGCGCGGTGAGCACCCCTGTCGCCAGCCCGAGCAGCGTCCCGCTGCTCAGCCACAGCGCCGGCACCGGCGAACTGGGCGACTCCGGCGCGGTGGCCGCGGTGATGACCTGACCGGGGTCCAGGGAGGCCCGTACCGTGCTGAGTTCGCTGATCTGGCTGTTCAACGACGAGATCTCGTCGCGGGTCGCGGTGATGCGGGTGGTGGCGCTCGTCTTGACCGCACCGGTCTCGGTGGCCGCGGTCTCGGCCAGCTCCGTCAGCGCTTCGCGCTGGCCGTCGAGTTCGCTGCGCAGCGCTTGCAGCCGCGTGTCGAGGTAGCCCGTGACCGTGTCTTTACGGTGGCTCAAGTAGGCCTCGGCGAACGCCGTGGCCCCGTCCCGCGCTTCCTCGGCCGAAGCGGCGGAGTAGCCGATCCGCAGCACGCTGCTGTTGGGCGGCACCGTGATGGTGAGCCGCTCACGCACTTCGTCGAGGTCCTCCCCGGTAGCCAGCGCCGACACTGCCGGTTCGGCTACCTGGTTCGACCGCACGACCTGGGCCTCGGTGTCGAGATTGACCCCGCCGTTGGTGCGGCCGGACAGCTCCCCCGTCAGTTCGGCGGCGCCGGTGGGGCGCACCTGCACCGCCGCGGTCGCCGTGTAGGTCGGGGGGAGTACCAGCAACACGATGGCGGCGGCCATCCCCCCGCCCAGCGCTCCGGCGGCGATGCGCCACCAGTGCCGCCGCGCCAAGGCGACGTAGTCCGCGAGTTCCGGGCCGGAAGCGGTGGCGTCCATAGGCGGGTCGATCCTCTCTGCTTATCCCACAGTTGGTGAAGCTTTGAATGCAAAGAGTAGCTGTTTGACTCCGCCTTTTGGTTTACCTGGGGCAGGAGTTTCGGCCCGTCTGTTGACTCCGAGCTGCCCAGGCCATGACCCGGCATGGAAAAACTCCGTCGGCTGCGCCGGGCAACAGCCCCGGTCCCCGCCGTTCGCCGGCCCTTTCGTCGACCACGCGGCGTTCCCTGCCGCCACCCGGTGGGAAGTCTCTAGACACGTAGGTGTCCACTGTCCCTGGAACCCACAGCAAGCGGGAGGCGCAACGATCATGTCCTCTTTGCAACGGCGCACGCTCAGCTACGGCGGCAACCGAGACGCCAATCACACCGACGACACCGGCGCGCTCTGGCACCGGAGCTCCCACAGCAGCTCCAAAGGCGCGTGCGTGGAGGCCGCCGACCTCTCCACCGCTGTGGCGTTGCGCGACTCCACCAGACCCGCCGGGGAACGCCTCCACCTGCCTACGGCCGAATGGTCGGCCTTCCTCACCGCCGTCAAGGAGAGCCGCCTCTAGCACCGGCCCCGCGGCCTGTCCCGCGGTTATGGTTGATTTCGCGCGCTGTTCGCGCCGGTCGGCGCGAACAGCGGAGCCTCCTGGCAGGTGCGGCCGGACGCACCCACCCCGCATTCGGGCAACCACGGCCGGCGCGGCACCGGTCGTGCTCACGGCGACGGCACTTCGTCGGCCTGATGTTCGGCGAGGGCGAGCGGTGGGCGAAAAGCGGGTGAGCGCCTCCGCTGTTGCTCCGCAGGCTGCCGAGATCGCGAAGCGATCGAGGCAGGAGCGAACGAAGAACACTCCCACAGTCCTCACACCCCAGCCGTCCGAACAACAGAACCTAGTACGCTGAGGGCGCTCGTGGTCATCGCGGATGGGACGTGCAGCGAGCAGCAAGCCCGGTGGCCACGGCGCGCGCTGGAGACAGGGCGCACCTGTCGTGCGGGCCGGTTACCGGCCCCGCAAGGGCGCGGGCGCGAGATCGTGATACGTGAGGTGCATCGTGGAACTGGTTCACTCCGGCAAGGTTCGAGACGTCTACGCCGACGGTGACGACCTGATCCTGGTGGCCTCCGACCGCGTCAGCGTCTACGACGTGGTGCTGCCCACCCCGATCCCGGACAAGGGCAAGATCCTCACCCAGCTCTCGCTGTGGTGGTTCGAGCAGCTCGCCGACGTGGTGCCCAACCACGTGATCTCGGCCACGGACGTGCCCGAGCAGTGGGCCGGCCGCGCGCTGCGGTGCCGGCGCCTGGACATGCTGCCGGTGGAGTGCATCGCCCGCGGCTACCTCACCGGGCTCGGGCTCAAGGAGTACGAGAAGCAGGGCACGGTCTCCGGCGTGGAGCTGCCCCCGGGGCTCGTCGAGGCGTCGAAGCTGCCCGAGCCGATCTTCACACCCACGACCAAGGCCACCGAGGGCCACGACGAGTTCATCACCTTCGCCGACGTCGCCGCGGAGGTGGGCGCCGGCACGGCCGAGCGGCTGCGCGAGGTGACGCTGGAGATCTACCGCCGCGGCGCCGACCTCGCCGCGCGGCGCGGTGTCATCATCGCCGACACCAAGCTGGAGTTCGGCCGTGGCGCCGATGGCGCTCTCGTGCTGGCCGATGAGCTGTTGACGTCGGACTCTTCGCGGTTCTGGCCAGCCGACGAGTGGCAGCCGGGGCAGCCTCAGCAGTCCTTCGACAAGCAGATCGTGCGCGACTGGTCGAGCACGGTCACCGGGTGGGACCGCACCCCTCCCGGGCCGGAGATCCCCGCCGACGTCGTCGAGGCCACCCGCTCCCGCTACATCGAGGTCTACGAGCGCATCACCGGCACCACCTGGCACGCCTGAGAGCCCCCGCCTTCCCGAACCCATCGCGCCCGCCGCGGTCCCCGGCGACTGTCGGCGGGTCCTCCTAGGCTGCGGGGCGTTGCGTGAGCACTGCCGGCGCCGCGAACGAGGCTCGTCGCGCCCCGGCGGAAATGGCGGCCCTATGGCCCTGCCCCCTGTCGTGGCAGGCGCGCCCGCGCTCGCCCCGGTGCCACGCGTCGAAGCAGCCAACGGAGCGATGGGCGAGGACGAAATTGTCGACCGATGTCGCGGTTTTCGACAGCCGCTATACGAGCGTAATGGAATTCCTGCGTCGCCTCCTTGCGGGGGAGATCTCCGAGAAAAGGACCGGGTTCCTCGGCTGGCCGACCAAGGACACGCGGCTGGTTCCCATCGACGTCTGGCAGGCCGCCTACGCTCCGCCGGAGCTGAGATGATTTTCCTGCCGCGAGGACGCTCCATGTCGCTTTCTTTCACCGGGAGAACGAGCAGTGCAAGCGGTGGATGGGAACGCACGTGCGATCTTTCTTTGAAAAATGGCCAAAGAGGTTTTCCGGTGCGGAGCGGGAAGAGTTCGCGTGCGAGTGCGGGCTGGATTTCCCCGTTGGTCCTCCTATTTCTTTAGCGAAAAATCCCATTTGTTTAAATGTTTGTGAGGTTGTTGTGTTGTCGAGAGTAGTGTGGCCGGCGTTGAGTGTGCTCACGGCTGTGGTCGCGGTTATCAGTGTGGTGCAGACGTTGCCTGAGTGGCTGGGTGGGGAGTCCACGCAGCGCGGGGCCGGTGGTTCAGCGCACGAGTCATCTCAGGGCCAGGACGGTCAGAACGTGGCCGGTGCTTTGCCACCTGAGGACCCCGCGGGGTGGCAGCGGGTCGAGGTCGAGGGGATCTCGTTCGCCATGCCGGGCCAGTGGGAGGAACTCTCCAGTGACCAGGTGATGGAGGGGTTCGCGCGGGTGTTCTACCACCGAAACGACGAGGATGTGGCCGATATCGAACTGGAGGTCATGAACGACTTCACCGCCGAATACGACGCGATGACCGCACTGGATGCCCTCACCGAGGGCACCGAGGTCGATCCGCTGATGCCGATCGAGTCCTATGGGCTCTACGAGGTCTACGAGATTTCTCCCAGCCTCCACCGGGCGGGCCGCTATGAGTTCGGCGTCGAATACCGAAACGAGGAGGGCGGCGAGATTGTGGCCACGGGGGAGGGCGTGTACTACAGCGTCCAGGTCAGCGAGCACAGTGCGCCGGTGGTGCTGCGAGTGCAGTGGCTCGACGACTCCCCGGCCGCCGACGACGTCGACACCATCCTGCAAAGCATCCGCGCCGCCTAAACTCCCACCACACACCCCCCGATACGCCCCCACGGCAGACTCCACCCCATGGGAGCCGGGGGCTTGAGTTCTGGTGGTGGTTGCGACACTCCACTTTTGAAGGGGTGTGGTGGGGGTGGTTTTGGTCTGGGGAGAGCGTGCGGGGTTTCTCGTCGCTCGTGCCTCGATCGCTGCGCGATCTCGGCAGCTCGGGGCGGGCGGTGCCTGAGGGAGAACGGGCGCCACGACGGCGCTTGGGTCGCCGTGGAGCCACCACCACAACAAGGCAAGCAGGCGTGGGGCGGGCACCGTGGCCGGGCAAACGGGCGTGGGGCGGCTCGGCGCCTTCCGGTGCACTCTCAGCCACCGCCCGACCGGTGTATCCCCCCACACCAGCGGCACCCGGCACAACAGCGATGTGTCAGAGACACAGCGCCCCCTTTCAAGGCTGCCGAGATCGCGCAGCGATCGAGGCACGAGCGACCATCACGCCCTTCCGCCCCGGACACACACCAGACCCCCACCTACACCCCACCCCCGGCGTGACAAACCCATAGAAACACCCCCCCATGGGCGCGGCCTGCACGCTCTTCACCGCAGCCTCACCATGGCACCCTTCTCCGGCCATAAGCCGCGCCGTCCCTCCTTCGGCGCTTCTTCCGGACTTCCGGTAGAGGTACCGCTGAATTCGAGGTGACCCCCATGTGTGCTGGGCGAGTGTCGTGACTTTTGCCACCGGTTGAATTTTCGGTTACAGAACTAGTCCGGCGTGTTCCTCATCTCACATCCGATGGTCTCGGCTGTCGATGCCGCCACCCATGGGATCTCTGTTTTTCCAGTTCATGTGCTGGTGGGCGAGTCGGCCTCACAACTTGCCGCCGAATGCCGGGGTATCGTGTCGCGTTCCTGTCGCCACGCAGTAGAGCCGCACGCTCAGCGCTATGACCAGACATTTCTCCGCGTCGCCGCGTAGAGGTCTCTGAACTTCCCCGATGTTTTGTGGGGAAACATAACTTTTTGGGCTATATTTTCCCGGTTTACACGTATGCGGAGATTCAACTAGCTTCCCCGGCGGAAAAATTCGGTTTCGCTGCGCTCCGGTGACGCGGACTTCGGAGGAGAAGTGATGCGCAGGCTTACGACCTGCGCATTTTTCCGTATCCAGGGCGGCAGCCTGTGAATGTGCCGGAGGTGACTGGTCGTGCCGACCAGCCATGAGCTTCGCTCGCGCTTTTTCACGTCCTCCCCGGTTCGCAGTTGGGCTTTCCGGTTCGCGGTCGCGACGTCGTGCACGCTGCTGCTGCTCGTGCCTATGGGACTGCCCCCCGTGCCACCGATCACAGGGCTGCCATGGCTCGGCGGTGTCGCCCACGCCGACGTCGAAACCCCTGAGCAGCGCTCCGGCAGTGCCGACGGGCTCTCCCACGAGGCTTCGGCCGCCGACACCTCGGCTGAGGTGACAGAGTCCGGATCGAGCGCGCCGGCCCCCGCCGAGGCCCTGCCCCACGAGCGCGAGACAGTACCCGAGGGTGCTGAACCGCCGGACCCGCCCGAACCCACCACCGAGCCCAGCCCGGCCGCCGCCCGCACACTGGCCTCCGAACGGACCTCGCAACTCCCGGCCGCGCCAGACAGCGAGATCTCCGGCTTCGATAAGGACACCAGCGAGGAGCTGCCCGAGGAACGCACCGAGTTCTCCCGCACCTTCACAAACGCCGACGGCACGCGAGCCACCCAGTTCTCGCTCACCCCGATGCACTTCCGCGCCGCCGACGGCGATTGGGAGGAGATCGACACCTCCCTAGTGACCAAAGACAGCGACACCTGGACCAACGCGGCCGACTCCAGCAACGTCGACCTGGCCACCCACGCCGACGCCGCTTCCCTGGTCCACATGGAGCTGGGTGAAGGCAGGAGCTTCGGGTTCGGCCTCGCCGGAGCCCAACCCGCCCCAGGCGAAGTCTCCGAGAACGACCCCAGCACCGTCACCTACCCCGAGGTGCTGCCCGAGACCGACCTGGAACTGCGGACGCTGGTGGGCGGCGGCGTCAAGGAGACCATCGTCCTGTCCGCCCCGCCCGACACCGCGCAGCAGGCCACCTGGCAATTCCCGCTCGACCTGGACGGGGTACGGCCCGAGCTGGCCGACGACGGCGGGGTGGCCCTCCTCGACACCGCCTCCGGCGACCGGGTCGGCCACATCCCGGCCGGCCATATGACCGACTCCGACATCGGACCCCGCAGCGGCGACGGCGCCTACTCCGAAGCCGTCGACTACGAGCTGCTGGAAACCGCGGACGGCTGGACCTTGCAGGTCAGCGCCGACCTCGACTGGCTGACCGCGCCCGAGCGGGTCTACCCCGTGCGCGTCGACCCCACCTCGGCCAAGAACTTCGACGCTTTCCAGGACACCTACGTCCAGGACAGCCACAGCAGCTCCCACTACCTCGACCAAGAGCTGAAGATCGGCACCTACAACGGCGGCGGCACCAAGACCGCCACCTACCTGAAATTCGCCTCGATGGTCGACGAGCTGAGCAACCACAAGATCTACAACGCCGAGCTGTACCTGTTCAACCACTGGTCCTACTCGTGCACCCCGCAGCCGGTCCGGGTCTACGCGGTCAACGAGCACTGGGAGCAGCGCGACGTCGCCAGCTATCCCGGCCCCTCCTACGACTCGACATCGCTGGCCACCGGGGAGTTCTCCCGCGGCTGGATGCCGGCGGGCGCCTCGTCGAGCTCCTGCCCGGCCCGTTACGAAGGCATCGACCTCGGCACCCGCGGGCGCGACCTGATCCAGGAGTGGGTCGACGGCGACCGGCCCAACTACGGCCTGACCGTGCGCTCTTCGGAGACCAGCAGCCACGGCTGGAAGAAGTTCGGCAGCCTGCAGTCCAGCAACGCCCCCTACATGACGGTGGTCTACAGCCCCTACCGCGCTGACTACGCCTTCGCCCAGGACCCGCCCGAGCTGGAGCCGGCGCCGCTGGCCAACCGCGCCACCTACGTCGACGTCGAGGTGACCAACCGCGGCGACACCACCTGGACCCCCACCAACAACTACGAGCTGAGCTACCAGGTCTACGACGCCGACGGCAACGAGGTCAGTAGCCACGACGCCGCCGTCACCGAGATGCCCGAGGACGTCAGCACGGGCGAGACGGTCACCGTGCGGGCCAAGATCAACCCCCTCGAACCGGGGGAGTGGACCGTCAAGTTCGACATGAAACACGGCTCGAAGTGGTTCTCCGACTGGGGCGTGCCCCGCACCGCCCAACTCGGCTTCGAGGTCCCCGACCTGCCGCCTCAGGTGGTCGACTACAGCCCCCGCGACGGCGCCCGCGTGGCCACGCTCACCCCCGAGTTCACCGCCATCGGCCGCAACAACGACGACTGGCCCGACGAGAACGTGGAGTTCTACTTCACGCTGTGCGACAGCCTTGACGAGGACGAACGCACCTGCCAGGAGTCGGGGTGGCAGGCCGACTCGCTGTGGCGGTTCCCTTCGGGGCACCTGGAATGGGGCGAACAGTACTACTGGGCGGTCCACGTCCGCGACGGGCAACAGACCACCGAGAGTCCATGGCTGCGGCTGATCGTCGAACCCGACCAGCCCGCCATCACCTCCAACCTCGCCGGAGGAGGCGCCGCCGCCGACCAGGGACCCGGAGACGTCGACCCGCTCATCGGCAACTTCTCCCGCACCATCACCGACGCCACCGTGGCCACCACCGGGCCGCCGCTGAGCGTCACCCGCACATTCAACTCCCAGGACCCGCGCCAGGACGGCATCTTCGGCGCAGGGTGGTCCACCCGCTTCGACATGGGCGTGCGCCCCGACGCCGACGGCACCGGCAACGTCGTGGTGACCTACCCCGACGGCAGCCAGCACCGGTTCGCCCGCAACGCCGACGGCTCCTTCACCTCCCCCACGGGCATGCACGCCACCTTCGCCGCTGTCGAGGGCGGCGGCTGGCGGCTGATGGACAAGTCCGCCACCTCCTACATCTTCGACGCCCAAGGGCGGCTGACCTCGGTTACCGACCACCAGGGCCGCTCCCAGCAGCTCACCTACGACGCCGACGGCCAGATCGAGACCGTCACCGGCGCGGGCGGGCGCAGCCTCTCCTTCGGCTGGTCGGGCGGCCACGTCGCCACCGTCACCGCCGCCCCCGGCGAGGCCGCCGCCGCCCAGTGGGACTACACCTACACCGGTGACCGGCTCACCGAGGTGTGCGACCCCGAGGGCGGCTGCACCAGCTACACCTACACCGACGGGTCGCACTACCGGGCCGCCGCCGTCGACGCCAACCCCTACGGTTACTGGCGCTTCGAGGAGACCAGCGGCGACACCGGCGCCAACGAGGTCCCCACCGAGCTGGGCGGCGAGCCCGCCACCTTCGTCGGTTCCCCGCTGGGCGCCCAAGGCGTGACGGCCGGTGTCACCACCAACGCGCTCGACTCCGCAGACGGCTCCTACGCCAAACTGCCCACGTCCACCCTGCAGCGCGTCGGCACCCACCTCACCCTTGAGACCTGGTTCAAGACCACCGGGCACGGCACCGTCATCGCGATGATGGACGGTGACACCGGCATCCCCGACTGGCACGTCCCCGTCGTCTACGTCGGCACCGACGGCAAGCTCCGCGGCCAGTTCTGGAACGGGCTGTCCGAACCGATCGCCAGCACCGCCACCGTCAACGACGGCCAATGGCACCACGTCGCGCTCACCGGGGCCGGCGCCACCCAGTTGCTGTACCTCGACGGCGAGCAGGTCGGCTCGGTCAGCGGCCAGATCGACCACCATGGCATGGAGTACCTGCGGGTCGGCCAGGGCTTCGCCAACAGCACCTGGCCCAGCACCACCGACGAGCGCGCCGCCTTCGACTTCACCGGCCAGATCGACGAGGTCGCTATCTACCAGCGGCCCCTCGACGCCGCCACCATCGGCCTGCACTACGAGGCCGCCACCAACCCCGCTGACCGGCTCACCACGATCACCACCCCCGAAGAGCGGGTGCAGACCGAGTTGGACTACAACGAGGCCACCTCCCGCGTCGTCGACTACGTCGACCACAACGGCGGTGTCTGGCACTACAGCGACCGCGTCTACAGCGGCGACCCGCCATCCCAGGACGAGGATCGGGACGTCACCGCCGAGGTCACCGTCACCGACCCGCGCGGCCACGACACCGTCTCCGCCTACGACGCCCTCGCCGGCAACCGGCTGGTACGCACCGACGACCAGCTCGGCCACAGCACCACCTTCGCCTACGACACCGGCGGCTTCCTCGCCGAGGTGACCGACCCCAACGGGGCCGTCACCACCTACCACAACGACGAGCGCGGCAACCGCGTCGCCGAGCAGACCTGCCGCGACACCGACAACACCGTCTGCCACACCCGGTGGTACGACTACTTCCACAACCCCGACGACCCGTTCGACCCGCGCAACGACCGGCTCGTCGCCAGCCGCGACGCCCGCTCGGCCGGTGAGGACGACGACACCTACCTCACCGAGTACACCTACGACGAGCACGGCAACCAGCTCACCAAGCGGCTGCCCGCCACCAGCGACTTCCCCGACGGCCGCACCGTCGAACGCACCTACACCACCGGCACCGAGGACGCCGTCGGCGGCGGCACCGTGCCCGCCGGGCTCCTGGCCACCACGACCGACCCGCGCGGCCAGGTCACCACCCGCGCCTACACCGCGGCCGGCGACCTCGCCATGGTGCGCGAACCGACCGGGCTGACCACCGAATACACCTACGACGCTCTCGGCCGCAAGCGCACCGAGACCGTCGTCACCGGCGCCAACCCCGACGGCGCCACCACCACCTACACCTACGACGGCGCCGACCGCCTCGAAACGGTCACCCACCCCGAGATCACCAACGAGGTCACCGGCGTCACCCACACCGCCTCGGTCAGCTACACCTATGACGCCGACGGCAACCGGCTCACCCGCACCCGCTCCGACCTCACCGGCGGCGACGCCGACCGGGTGACCTCGTGGACCTACAACAGCCACGGGCTCGTCGCCACCACGACCGACCCTCTTGGCAACACCGAGGAGTTCCACTACGACGAGACCGGCGCCCGCACCCGCTACATCGACGCAGCCGGCACCGAATACCACACCAGCTACACCTCCCGCGGCCGGGTCGCCGAACGGCGCCTCTACGACTGGGAGGGTGCGCAGCAAACCAGCGGTGTCAGCGCCCGCGTCGCACCCCCGAGCCTCACCCTGGAGTCCAACTCCTACGACCCCGCCGGGCGGCTCGCCAGCACCACCGACGCCATGGGCCGCACCACCTCCTACACCTACTACGCCGACGGCCTGCCCGCCGAGACCATCGCCACCGACGCGCTCCTCAACGACGCCACCGAACCCCGCGACGTCGTACTGGAGTCCCGTGGCTACGACGCCGCCGGCAACCTCACCAGCCTCGTCACCGGCGGCGGGGCCACCCGCACCGAGTACACCTACGACCCCGCCTCCCGCCTCGTCGAGGAGACCCTCGACCCCGGCGGCCTGAACCGCACCACCTCCTACACCTACGACGGCGCCGACAACCCGATCACCGTCACCCGCTCCGACGGCTCTGGGCGCGTCGAGGAGACCCACAACCTCTACGACGCCGGCGGCAACCTCATCAAGGAGACCGTGCTCGCCGACCGGGGCCCCGACGACAGCGACCCCGCCGACGACACCGAGCTCGTCACCACCTACACCGTTGACGAGCGCGGCCTCGTCACCGAAGTGGTCGACCCCCGCGGCAACCAAGACGGCGCCGACCCGGCCGACTACACCACCGAGCGCCGCTACGACGTGGCCGGGCGGCTCGTGGAGGAGCGCCGCCCCCGCGCCCTCGTGGTGGAGCACGGCCAACCCGACACCTCCACCCACCCCGTCGTCACCCACGGCTACGACAACGCCGGCAACCGCACCCACACCGTGGACGCCAACGGCAACACCACGGTCACCGCCTACGACAAGCTCGACCGGGCCGTCTCCACCACCGCCCCCTCCTTCACCGGCGCCGGCGGACAGATGCTGACCCCGGTCACCACCACCGACTACGACGCGCTGGGCCGCGTCACCTCCCGCACCGACGCCCTCGGCAACACCCGCTCCTACACCTACGACCAGCTCGGCAACGTCGCCACCATCACCGACCCCCTCCTGCAAGGCGAAGACACTCCAGGCGAGTGGCAGTTCACCTACACGCTCAACGGCGAGCGCACCAGCGTCACCGACCCGATGGGCGCCCGGCTGGAGGCCACCTACGACGACCTCGGCCGGCAGGTCACCGAGACCCAGGTGGAACGCACCCCGCAGGCAGCGGCCTTCACCACCTCCTACACCTACGACGACGCCGGCAACACCACCGCCGTCACCGACCCCACCGGCGAGCAGCGCACCAGCACCTACAACGCGGCGGGCGAACTGATCGCCGCCACCGACGCCCTCGGCAACACCACCACCTTCGGCTACGACCTCGCCGGCCGCGCCGTCGAGACCACCACGCCCACCGGCACCTTCACTCAGACCCGCTACGACCTCGCGGGCCGCGCGATCGAAACCATCGAGCGCGACGCCGACGGCACCGAGCTGCGCTCGGATTCCACCGAGTACGACGCCGCCGGCAACCCGACCGCGACGACCTCGGCCAACGGCCACACCACCACCGCCACCTACGACTCCCACAACCGGCTGACCGAGCTCGTCGAACCCGTCGACGACACCACCTCCATCACCACCACCTTCGGCTACGACGCCGCCGGCAACCGCACCCGCGTCACCGACGGGCGCGGCAACGCCACCCACACCACCTACAACGCCATCGGCAAGGTCGCTTCGGTCATCGAGCCGGCCACCGACGCCCCCCCCGACGCCGCCGACCGCACCTGGAACACCTACTACGACGCCGCCGGCCAGCCGGTGCGCGAGCAGGCGCCCGGCGGCATCGTCCGCGAACGCACCTACGACGCCCTGGGCAACCTGGTCCAAGAGACCGCCACCGGAGCCGAGGCCACCACCGACGACCGCACCTTCGACTACGACCTCGCCAGCCGACTCGCCACCGTGGGCAGTCCGGTCGGCGACATCGAGATCACCCGCGACGACCGCGGCAACGTCGTCCAACTCCTCGGCCCTGAACGCGACTCGCTCCTGGGCGCCATCCCAACCGCGAACTTCACCTACGACGCGGCCGGGCGACTCACCGAGCGCGAGGACGCCACCGGCACGGCCACGTTCACCTACGACACGGCCGGCCAGTTGGAAACCCAGACCGACCCGCTCACCGGGCAGCAGCAGACCCTGTCCTACGACGACGAGGGACGCCCCGTCGAGGTGACCACCGATGGCGGGGCCGTGCGCACGTTCTCCTATGACCCGCTCGGCCGGCTCACCGAAGACACCCTCACCGACGACTCCGGCACCACGACAGCAGCCACCAGCTACGACTACGACCCCGCCGGACAGCTCGTCGAGAAGGTCACCCAGGGCACCGCCGGCGCCGGCACCCAGACCTACGGCTACGACCGGGCCGGTCGACTCACCTCATGGACCGCGACTGACGGCACCACCACTAACTACGACTACGACGCCGCCGGCAACCGCACCCAGGTCGGCTCGCGGACCTTCACCTACGACGAACGTAACCGGCTGGTCTCCGCCAGCGACGGCCAGACCTGGACCTACACTCCGCGCGGCACCCTCGCGTCCCACACCGACGGCGGCCTTACCCAAGCGCCGGTGTTCGACGGCTTCAACCGGCTCACCACTTCGGGAGACGGGGCTTCAGCCTACGACTACGACGCGCTGGGCCGCATCGTCAACCGCACCGTCATCCCGCCGGGGCAGCCGTCGTCGGGCGACACCAAGCAGCAGGTTTTCGTCTACGGCGGGTTGGACAACAACCCGGTCGCCGTCCTCGACGGGTTGCAGGACCCGGTCTCGGCCTACAGCCGCAACCCCCATGGCGCGCTCATCAGTACCCAGGAGCGCGGCCAGAACGCGGCGTTGGCCTACGTCAACAACCACACCGACCTCGCCGCCACCTACACCCCGGCCGGGCAGGTGGCCTCCTCGACGGCCTTCTCACCCTTCGGTAAACCCCAGGCCAGTAACGGTTCCGCCCAGTCGTTGGGCTACCAGGGCGAGTGGACCGACCCCACCACCGGCGACGTCAACATGCACGCCCGCTGGTACCAGCCGGAGACGGGCCGGTTCGCCTCTCGCGACACCATGACCCTGGAGCCCAACCCCTCCATCCAGGCCAACCGCTACGTCTACGCCAACGCCAACCCCCTGACCGGAACCGACCCGTCAGGGCATTTGGCTTTTACCACAGCCGTTGCCGCGGCCGGCTTGTTCGTCGTGGGTTCTGCCCTCATTCTCTCCGTCAGCAACTACTATCGGCAGCATCCTCCGAGCATTAGCATTCCGGAGGTCGAGGTCCCGAGCGTCAGTCTTCCGTGGACCCAAACGGCGGATGTTCCGAAAGTAAAAACCAATACCAGGACTCGTACGACGAGTGTCAGGCGGGACGCGAGAACCACTTCCTGCAACTACTTCACGCAGATTTGTCGCTACATCAGCAGATCGAAGCCTGGGTCGGGTAGTTCCGGCGGTTCCGGTGGCGGTGGTGGAGCTGGTCCGGTTCGTACCCCCGGAAGTAGTAGGGTTCCGACTTCGTGGCGTCCTCCGGCGCGTGGCGCCGCCGCATCAAATAGCGGCCAGAAGACTAGCGCGCCGGTCAAGCGGATCGACCCACGCAAGAAGATCCTTGAGGAGATTCTCAACACCGCTGTTTCCCGGCCGACCATCTCCAACCCGGTCAGCCAGGAAGAAATTGATGAGAAGAGAAGGCGAGAAGAGGAAAAGGAGAAAATATATAAAAAATCTTTAAATAAGTTTGACGATATTTATCTTGAATTTAAGAGTAAAAATGTTGATCCTTTTGTGGGGCAAAATTTGAATGCCCAGCAAGAGAGTGATATAAGAAAGAGGTGTAAGGGTGGGGGAGTCAAGTATGGTCCGATTGTAGCGGGGAAGCGTACAGGGACAGTTGGGCGTTATTGTAGTCCTGAAGATTTGAAGGGAGGGTCTGAAGCCGATAAGCATTATAATCCCCCTGGTTGGCCGCATAGGAATGACTTTGACTCTGAGCTAAGGAGCTACCCATTTAATCGTGGCCACCTTGCTGCTAGAGAGCTAGGTGGATCTGGAGAAGATCGAAGGAATCTAGTTACTCTGCATAGGAGTGCAAATGCTCCAGGCGGAATGCGGCCACTTGAAATGAAAATAAAAAATGCCGTTAAATCGGGGCAGATTGTTGTTTCTCGCACTACTCCAATTTACGTCGAAGAGCAAGATATGCCTGCATATATACATATGAAGGCAACAGGGAGTGAAGGGCTTGATTTTGATGTTTGTATATCTAACGAGCGTTCTTCTGTGACATACGACGGATCGCATTGTAAGCGTTGATTTTGGATAAACCATGTTTGATGTATCTTTGCTTGATGAATTTTATGACGGCACCTCTTCTGGTGAAGAGAAATTTGACTGGACGCATCTAAAATTTCCTGACGGAAAAATGTTTCCCTCTGATTATCGTGCTTTGGTGGATCGCTTTGGATGTTTTGTTGTTGATGATCATATAATTGTCTCTGATCCAGAGCCGATATTAAAAAATATGAGGATAAACGATCCGCATCATCGTGCGATGGAGCCGAATCATGTGGGCATATTCAACGGCAAGGGCGAACATGGTTATTATGTGGATGCTGAAGAGGTAATAAAAATATCAGATTTGATCCAATGGGGTGATGAAGATTCGGATTTCGCTCTCTTTTGGAATGCCGTTGGCGATCCCGACCATTGGAATGTGGTGGTAACTGACTACTACGAGTTTTGGGCGTACCGTATGGGGGTAGCTGAATTTATTTATTCTCTGTTTGATGGAAGTGTGCAATGTGAAGCTTTTGAGCAAAATGGTTGGCCACACGAAAATATGAAACTTGTTCCGATTGATGTGTGGGGTTCTCCGTATCCCTGATTTGTTGGTGGTCAAGCTGTGGTCATTTGGGAGATGTAAAGTCGTCTTGTTTTAATGAGAGTGGTGTGGCCGCTGTTCAGTATGGTTGCGGCTATGGCGGCGATGGTCGTTGCGCTCTAGAGGATTCCGCCGTGGTGGGTCCGGGACGCTTCAAAGACGAGTCGCGAGGAGAGCGGTGTTCTCGAAAACGATGAGAACGTCGCTCATGTCGAACCGGAGGTCATGGAAGACTTCAGTCGTGAGTACGATGCAATGAGAGCATCGAGCATGAGCACACCTTCCCGATGGAGTTCTGCGGACTCTACGAGATTTCTCCCAGCCTCCACCAGGCGGGTCTCCACGAGTTCGGGTGCAGTACCGGGACAGCGAGACCGTGGCCACCGGGGAGAGCGTGTACTACAGCGTCCAGGTCGATGAGCACAGCGCGCCGGTGGTGCTGCGGGTGCAGTGGCTCGACGACTCCCCGGCCGCCGACGACGTCGACACCATCCTGCAAGCATCCGCGCCGCCTAAACCCCACCACACACCCCGACACGCCCCAAGGCAGGCTTCACCCCATGGGAGCCGGGGCGCCCACTTGCAGGCCTGCCTCTACCTGCCGCTGGCCCGGTTCAGTCCGTTCAGTCTGCGGTGGGCTGCTTTTCCTTGGGTCGGCTGGGCTCGAAGATGGCGGTCACTAGTTCGCTGCACCATTTGAGTAGGTCGAGGTCGCGTAGTGGTTTGCCGCCTAGGCCGCCGGACTTGGGGGCGGGCACCAGTAGGGTCTGCGTGGCCTCCTTGAGCACCGACTTGGGGTAGAGCCGGCGCAGCCGCAACTGTTGAGACTCGCGCAGCTCCACCGGCGCGAACCGGATCTGGTTGCCCTGCAACACCACGTCGGTCAACCCCGCGCTCTTGGCCAGCACCCGGAACCGGGCCACCGACAGCAGATTGTCGACCGGTTGGGGCGGCTCGCCGTAGCGGTCGGCCAGCTCCTCGCGCACATTCGCGATGTCCTCATCACCCTCGACGGCGGCGATGCTCTTATACGCCTCCAGCCGCAGCCGCTCACCCGGCACGTAGTCGTGCGGGATATGGGCGTCGATAGGCAGCTCCACCTTGGTCTCGATCTCCTCGGCGCCCTCGGCGTCGCCCTTCAGCTCCCGCACGGCCTCGCCGACCATGCGCACATACAGGTCGAAGCCGACACCGGCGATGCTGCCCGACTGCTCGGCGCCCAAAATGTTGCCCGCGCCGCGGATCTCCAGATCCTTCATCGCCACATACATCCCCGCCCCGGTCTCGGTGTGCTGCGACACCGTGGCCAGCCGCTCGTGCGCCGTCTCGCTCAGCGGCCGGTCGGAAGGGTAGAGGAAGTAGGCGTAGGCGCGCTCCCGGCCGCGCCCCACGCGCCCGCGCAGTTGGTGCAACTGCGACAGCCCGTAGGTGTCGGCGCGGTCGACGATGAGAGTGTTGGCGTTGGGCACGTCCAGCCCCGACTCCACGATCGTCGTGGACACGAGCACGTCGAAGTTCTTCTCCCAGAAGTCGACCATCACCCGCTCGAGCTGCTGCTCGTTCATCTGGCCGTGCGCGTAGGCCACCCGCGCCTCGGGCACCAGCCGGGCGACCGTGGCCGCGACCTTCTCAATCGAGGCCACCCGGTTGTGCACGAAGAACACCTGGCCTTCGCGCATCAGCTCGCGCCGCACGGCCGCGGCGATCTGCTTCTCGTCATAAGGGCCGACGAACGTCAGGACAGGGTGGCGCTCCTCGGGCGGGGTGAGGATCGTGGTCATCTCGCGGATGCCGGTCATGCCCATCTCCAGCGTGCGCGGGATGGGGGTGGCCGACATGGCGAGCACGTCGACCTGGGTGCGCAGCCGCTTGAGCGCCTCCTTGTGCTCGACGCCGAAGCGCTGCTCCTCGTCGATGATGACCAGCCCCAGGTTCTTGAACTTGGTCTCGTCGGAGAGCAGCCGGTGCGTGCCGATGGCGATGTCGATATCGCCGCGGCGCAGCCCCTCGCGGGCCGCCGCCACCTCCTGATCGGTCTGGAACCGCGAGATCGGCCGCACCTTCACCGGGAAGGAGGCGTAGCGCTCGCTGAAGGTCGACAGGTGCTGCTGCACCAGCAGCGTGGTAGGCACCAGCACCGCCACCTGTTTGTCGTCCTGCACCGCCTTGAACGCGGCCCGCACCGCCACCTCGGTTTTGCCGTAACCGACGTCGCCGCAGATGAGCCGGTCCATAGGCACCGGCTTCTCCATGTCGCGCTTGACCTCTTCGATCGCGGCGAGCTGGTCGGGCGTCTCCACGTAGGGGAAGGCGTCCTCCAGTTCGCGCTGCCACGGGGTGTCGGCGGCGAAGGCGTGGCCCGGCGACGCCTGGCGGGCCGAGTACAGCCGGATCAGGTCGCCGGCGATCTCGCGGACGACCTTGCGGGCGCGGCTCTTGGTCTTGGACCAGTCGGCGCCGCCCATCTTGCTCAGCGCCGGCGCCTCGCCCCCCACGTAACGGGTGACCTCGTCGAGCTGGTCGGTGGGCACGAACAGCCGGTCGCCGGGCTGGCCGCGCTTGGAAGGCGCGTACTCCAAGACGAGGTACTCGCGGGTGGCGCCCTGGATGTTGCGGCTGACCATCTCGATGTAGCGGCCCACGCCGTGCTGCTCGTGGACCACATAGTCGCCGGGCTTGAGCTGCAACGGGTCGACGGTGCCGCGGCGGCGGCTGGGCATGCGCCGCATGTCGCGGGTCGAGGAGCGCTGCCCGGCGATGTCGGCCTCGGTGAGCACGACCGTGCGCACCGAGCGCCACACGAACCCGTTCTCGACGAGGCCGGTGGTGACGGTGGCCACCGCCGGCTCCGGCGGAGCGGACAAGTCCTCACGGAACTGGGCGCCCAAACCGGCGTCGCGCAGCATCGACACCAGCCGCTCGGCGGGCCCGTGGCCCTGGGTGAGCAGCACGACGTTCCACTCGTCGTGCAGCCAGGACTTCACGTCGGCCAGCGCACGCTCGGTGTCGCCGCGGTAGGCGTCGGCGGCCACGGCGCCGATGAGCACCGAGTCGTCCTCCTCGGCGGGTTTGGCCTCACCCGGGTCGAAGGGGGTGATCGTCCACCACGGCAGGCCGAGCCGGTCGGCGTCGGAACGGATCTCGGTGATCGACTTGTAGGCCGATCCGCCGAGGTCGATGGGGGCCTCGCCACCGGAGGCCGCGTTGATCCAGGAGGCTTGCAGGAACTCCTGGCTGGTGGCCTCCAGTTCGAGGGCGCGGGTGCGGATGCGCTCGGGGTCGCAGCCGACCACGTGGGCGCCGTCGGTGAAGTAGTCGAACAGCAGCTCCATACGGTCCGACAGCACCGGCGCGAACGCCTCCATGCCCTCCACGGTGACACCGTCGGCGATCTTGGTGAGCGGTTCGGCCAGCGACGGGTGCTGTCCGGCGAGCTCGCGGGCGCGTTCGCGCACCGTGGGAGTCAGCAGCAGTTCGCGGCACGGCGGCGCGAACAGGCCGGGGCCGGCGTCGCCGGTGCCGGGCCTGTCGCCCGCCACGTCGGTGAGGGAGCGCTGGTCGGCCACCTGGAAGTAGCGGATCTCCTCGACCTGGTCGCCCCAGAACTCCAACCGCAGCGGGTGTTCCTCGGTGGGGGGAAACACGTCGAGGATGCCGCCGCGCACCGCGACATCGCCGCGTTTTTCCACCAGGTCCACGCGCGCGTAGCCGGCGTCGACCAGCGAAGACACCACTGTTTCGAGTTCGACCTCGTCGCCGGCGCGCACCCGCACCGGTTTCAGGTCGCCCAGACCCGCCACCAGTGGTTGCAGGACGCTGCGCACGGGTGCCACGACCACCCGCAGCGGCATGGTGAGCGGGTCGTCGGGGTCGGGGTGGGCCAGCCGGCGCAGTACGGCCAGGCGTTGCCCCACCGTGTCCGAGCGCGGCGACAGCCGCTCGTGCGGGAGGGTCTCCCACGCCGGGAACAGTGCGACCGACTGTTCGGGCAGCAGGGAGCCGAGCGCGTCGGTCAGGTCAGCGGCCTCGCGCTCGGTGGCGGTGATGGCCAGCACCGGACGCCCAGCGCCCACCGGCGCGTCGGCGGCCAGCGCCGCCACCAGGAACGGACGCAACGCCGGCGGCGCGACAAGGTCCAGTCGAGGATCGTGTCCGCCGCGGGCGGCTGTGATGGCTCTGTTGAGGGCCGGATCGTCGGCGACGACGGCCAGAAGTCCGGAAAGGCTCATATCACCAGGTGAGGTGTGACAGTGGTACCGATGGCGCGACGAAGCGGACATGCGGGTTGAGACGACCGGTGCCCTGTACCTACTCTACGCGCCGCGCTAGCGCCGGGCACACGATTATCGTCCACCCGCTTACCTTCAAGTGTGCATCGTCGATCGCCCGCTACGAGCATGTCCCCCTATCCAACACCACGCCCGTGCCGGGTGTTCCCGCCGGGGCGCGGGGTGGGAGCCGCACTCTCGTAGGGCTACCTCGCCACAGCTAAGCCGATGGTGGCGAGTAATACTCTGGTGAACAGTGTTGTGCCGCCCGCAGCCTGGAGCCGATAGGGGAGCGCTATGACCGGGTCCGCCGGCGATCCGCCCACGTTCACACCCGCCTCGGAGGCGATGGCCCACCTGGAGCTGATCCTCAGCGGCGCCTGCCCGCTGTCGGGGTTCATGACCGAAGACGAGGCGGCGGCGGTGCGCGAGCACGGACGTCTTCCCGACGGCACCTGGTGGCCCGTTCCGGTCACGCTGCCGGTGCCCGAGACGCTGGCCGGTGCCGAGCAGGTGCTGCTGACCGACCCTGAGGGCGCCCCGTTGGCGGAGCTGAAGGTCAGCCGGCACTGGCGGGCCGAAGGCACCGACTATCTAGCCGGTGAGGTGCGGCTGGCGCGCCCCGCGGTGCACGGAACGCTGCGCCACCTGCGCCTGCCTCCGGCCGACGCGCGGGCCCGCCGCGAAATCGACCCCTACCGGGACCGGCCGCTGCTGGCCGTGGTGACCGACCGGCCGCTGCACCACCGGGCGCTGCACCAGATCCGAGCGGTGGCCGAGCAGATCGCCGAGGACGGCCGCGCGGAAGTCCTCGTCCTCCTCGACACCCCCTTCGACGACGAGGGCGCCGCCCGCTCCGTCTTGGCGGCCGACCCGCTGCTGCCGGCGCGCACCCGTTTCGTCGTGACCACCCTGCCCGCCTCGCGCGCCGGCGACGACGACGCGGCCGGGCGGCACCGTGACGACCTCCTCGCCGCCCATGTCGCCGCCGCCTACGACGCCACACACGTGCTCGTCGAGCACGGCCCCAACCCGCCGCCCCGCCCTCTCGACAGCGAGCGCCTCGGGCAGCCGCCGATCCCCATCGTCGACCCGCCCGCCCGGGTCTACGACGCCGCGGCGCGGGTGTGGCGCCCCGCCGACCGGGTCCCGCCCGATCGGGTCCGCCCCGAACTCGACGACGACGAGGTGGAGGAGCTGCTGCGGGCCGGCCGGCAGTTGCCCGAATGGTTTACGCCGGCGCGAGTGGCCGCCGAGTTGGCTCGGCGCCGTCCCGCCCGGGTCATGCGTGGCGTCACCCTGTTCTTCACCGGCCTGTCGGGATCGGGCAAATCCACGGTCGCGCGCGGGGTGGCCGAGGCGGTGCGCGAGGCGGGCCGTACGGTGACGCTGCTCGACGGGGACGTGGTGCGGCGGATGCTTTCGGCCGGGTTGACGTTCTCGCGTGAAGACCGCGACCGCAACATCCGCCGGATCGGCTATGTGGCAGCCGAGATCACCCGCCATGGCGGGGTCGCGATCTGCGCACCCATCGCGCCCTACGCCGCCACCCGCGCCGAGGTGCGTGCGATGGTGGAGGAGACCGGCGAGTTCGTCTTGGTGCACGTGGCCACTCCGCTGGAGGTGTGCGAGGCCCGCGACCGCAAGGGGCTCTACGCCAAGGCGCGGGCTGGGGAGATCGCGGAGTTCACCGGGATCTCCGACCCTTACGAGGAACCCACCGACGCCGACATCGTCCTCGACACCACCGCCCTCACCGAAAGCGAGGCGGTGGCTCGGGTGGTCGCTCACCTGCGCGACGGCGGGTGGTTGCCCAAGGCTGGGACGGGTGATCCCGACCGTCACACCCGCCACGGCGGCCACGGGTGACGCCTCGCGGCTCAGCGCATACCATTCCAGGGGCTGGATGAGTGCTCGCCGGCGCCACCTTGTGGCGGTCCGGGGCTGAGTGCTCCCCACTGAACTGGCCTGTATCGACGGAAAGGTCTTGACCGTGCGTTTCCCCCTCCCGCGCCGCATGGGCGCGCTCACGGCCGCGACGGCCGGTGCCGCGCTGCTCGCCCTGACCGGCTGTGGCCTGACGAAGGCGGGCGCGGCAGCGGTCGTGGACGGCGAGCAGATCACCGTTGAGACGATCGAGGCCGACATGAGCGCGGTGGAGGCTCAGGTCGCCCAGTCCTCCAATCAGCAGCTCCCGGCTGGGCAGCGTCCCCAAGTCGCCAGCAACCTGCTGTCCAACCGGATTCAGTTCCTGCTCTACGAACAGCTCGCCGCCGAGCACGACATCGAGGTCGACCGTTCGGCTGTTGACGCCCAGATCGAGGAGGCCGGTGGCGTCGAGGCGTTCCTGCGGCAGGTGCCGCGCAGCCAGGTCCGCGACCTGGTCCGCTCCTTGCTCATCCAGGAGGAACTGCGCAGTGCCAACGCCGGCGAGCTAGCGCAAGTCGCCGAGGGGATGCGTGAACAGCAGCGCCAGGCCCAGTCCGAGCGGCTGGAGGCCATGGGCATGGAGGGCGAACAGTTGCAAAGCCAGCTCGACGCCATGATGGCCCAGATTGAGCCGCAGATCTGGAGCACGGCCATCAGCGAAACCCTGGTGCAGCCCCACGCCGAAGCGGCTGACATCGAGGTCAGCCCGCGCTACGGCCAGATCGACCCGACCACGCTCGTGATCGCACCGGGCTCCAGCCCGCTCTCGGCGACCGAAAACCAGTCCGGGGGCGGCGCTCTGGCGGAGGGCGGGGGAAACTGACCCCATGAGCAGCACCGAGCCGTCCCGTCGACCTGCGGAGAACGCTCCCGATGGGCAGCGCCTGCTGCGGCTGGTCGAGGTCATGGACACGCTGCGGCGCGAATGCCCCTGGGACGCCGAGCAGACGCACGCCTCGCTGGCCAAGTACCTGGTGCAGGAGACCTACGAGGCGTTGGAGGCCATCGAGGAGGGCGACCCGGCCACGCTGCGCGAAGAGTTGGGCGATGTGCTGCTCCAGGTGGTCTTCCACGCCCGCCTCGCCCAGGAGCGCGACAGCGACGGGTTCACCATCGACGATGTGGCCGACTCCATCGTCGACAAGCTGGTGCGCCGCCATCCGCACGTCTTCGCCACGACCGCTGTCGAGGGCGCCGACGAGGTGCGAGCCAACTGGGAGGAGATCAAGGCTGCCGAACGGGCCGCCAAGGGCGGCGACACCGGCATCCTCGACGGTGTGCCCTTCGGTCAGCCCGCCGCGCTCCTCGCCCACGAGGTGCAAAAGCGCGCCGTGCGCAACGGTGTTCCCGAGGACCTCCTCGGCGACGACGGTGGACCCGGCGGTGCGTTGTTCGCCGCCGTGCAGGCCGAGCGTGGTCGTGCGGCCGACCCCGAGATGGACCTGCGCGCCGCCGCCCGCCGATTCGACCATCGGCTGCGCGCCGCCGAAGACAAGGCCCGCGCCGACGGCCGCGACCCGCGCGCGCTCACCCCTGAACAGTGGCGCGCCTACTGGAGATAGCACCTACCGCCCCCGCCTCGCGCTCTGTGCCGGCTCCGGCCGAGGGGATCAGCGGGTGCTGTGCTGGGCGGCGAGCGCTCCCAGCGACTCGGTGGGGCCCCCGTCGATCTCGTGGGGCGGGGTGGGGGCGGGGCGGCGCACGCTGTCGCTCATCCGTAGCCACAGGCCGACGATGATCCAGCTTGAGATCAGCGACGATCCACCGGCCGACAGGAACGGTGTGGTCATTCCGGTCAGCGGGATGAGCCGGGTCACCCCGGCCAGGACCACGAACACTTGGAACGCCAGCAGGAAGGCGAAGCCGAACGCCATGATCTTGATGAAGGGTTCTCGGGCGGCCAGCGCTATGCGGTAGCCGCGCTCCACCAGCAGCGCCAACAGGACGACGACGGCCATGAGGCCGGCCAGTCCGAACTTCTCCCCCACGGAGACGAGGATGTAGTCGCTGTCGGCGGCGAAGATCTGGGCGGCGCGCCCGTCGCCGAAGCCGGTCCCCACCAACCCGCCTTCGGCCAGGGCGAACAGTCCCTGCACCACCTGAAAGCTACCGCCGGTCGCCTCGTAGACCCGCGGCTCGAAAGCGTCGAGCCAGATCGTGACCCGCTGCTGGACGTGCCAGAACGTCAGCCACGCCACGTAGGCCGCGCCCAAGAACAGCGCCAGGCCGATCGCGATCCAGGACTTGCGTTCGGTCGCGACGTAGAGCATGGCCAAAAACAGCGCGAACAACAGCAGTGAGGTGCCCAGGTCGCGGGTTCCCACCAGCAGCAGGATCGCCACCGACCACGCGACGATCATCGGTCCCATGTCGCGGAGGCGGGGCAGGGTGAACACCTTGACAGGGCCGATCATCACCCGCCGGGCGGCCAGCGACAGCACGTCGCGCTTGATCACCAGGTAGGAGGAGAGGAAGATCACGCCGACGATCTTGGCCAGCTCCGAAGGTTGTGCGGTGAAGCCGGCGACACCGATCCAGCGCCGCGCGCCGTAGTTCTCGATGCCGATCACCGGCAGTATGGGGGAGGCGATGAGCGCGATGGCGCACACCGCCATGAGGTAGGGGTAGCGTTGCAGCCGTCGCGGTTCGCGCACCGCCAGCAGCACCACGATCGTGGCGGCCAGGCCGATCAGCGACCACAGCAGTTGCCGCGGCGCCGTGCCCGGCTGTTGCGGGCCGGCTGTGTGCAGACCCCAGATCACGGTCAGTCCGAGCCCGTTGAGTAGGGTCGCGATCGGCAACAGCAGCGGGTCGGCCCATGGGGCGAGCAGGCGCACGGCGACGTGTGCCAGCAGCGCCAACCCCACGAACAGCGAAGCGCATACGCCCAGGTAGGGCGGTAGGGAACCGGTCAGTTCAAAACCGGCGAGGACGAAGCCGCCGATGGCGGCGCCGATCGCCACGATCAGCAGCAGCAGTTCGGTGGTGCGTCGGGTCGGTGGCGAGTGAGCGTTCGTCTCCCGTGGGTGCGTCATCGTCCTTTTCGTGGTGAGCCTCGGTTGAGGCACTCGGCCGGCGTCACCCGCGGGCGGCGCCGCTGTGCCCCGCGCCCCAGGGGCGGGCCGCAGTCTCGGGGTGCTCGTTGTTCGATTCCCCTATGTCGTGGCGCACCGGCGCCCGCCCCCCGCTAGGCGTGCCGATACTTCGGGCACACCGCACCGGCGTGGCTGCGGCTCTGCGCTGCTACAGCGGCGAGCACTGGCTGCGGGGCCAGAGATGGGTCTTTCCCGAATGGTAGAGCGGCGCGGCAGCGAACCACGCCCTGGGGGTGAGGGTGCGCGTGGCGTCAGGAGCGAGTGCTCGAATCGTGCGCTTGGACGGTCTCGGCCGCGGTGGGGTCGGGCTCGTGGCCTTCGGTCGCCGCCGTGGCGCGGCGCTCGGCGAGGTGGGCCCGCAGCGACCAGGTGATGGCCGCCCCCCAGACGAGGGCGATCGCGGTATAGAGAGCGATCTGGGCCGTTCCCGGGAGGGTCACTAGCTCGCCGGCCAGGATCGCGCGCGTGTTGCTGAGGATGATGACGCCGCCCACAGCCGAGCCCAGGACACGCGGTGGGATCACCCGGACGATCCACGCGGCGATCGGGGCGGCGATCACTCCGCCCACCAGCAGCACCGCGGCCCAGGCGAAGTTGATGCCGGACGTGCCCAACCCCACCAGGAAACCGCCGCTGGCGGCGATGGCGATGATGAATTCACTGGAGTCGATCGAGCCGATCACCTTGCGCGGCTCGATGCGCCCGCTCGCCAGCAGCGCGGGCGTGCCCACCGGCCCCCAGCCCCCGCCGCCGGTGGAGTCGATGAAGCCGGCCAGGACCCCGAGGGGGGCGAGGAAACGGCGGCGGACGGGCTTGCCGAGTTGGCCACGTCGAGGCTGCCAGATCGTGAATCGGGCCACAATGTAGATCCCCAGCAGGAGCAGGATGCCCGACATGAGGGGGGCGGCGGTCTGGGTGGAGATGTGGCTGAGGAACGTCGCGCCCGCGAAGGCCCCCACGGCGCCAGGGAGTGCGATGCGCCGCACCACACTCCAGTCGACGTTGCCGAGGCGCCAGTGGGATGCCCCCGAGGCCAGGGTCGTCCCGATCTGGGCGAGATGGACGGTTGCTGAGGCGGTGGCCGGGGTGGCCCCTATGACCAGGAGGAGTGTTGTAGAGGTGACGCCGTAGGCCATGCCAAGACTGCCGTCGACGAGTTGCGCGAGGAGTCCAACCAGCCCGAGGAGGACGAGGGTGTGCATCGGGGGCCTTCCCATTTATTCCGACCTCTTCGGTGGGAATAGTAGATGAAACGGGGGAGTAGGTCCAAGTTTCCCTTACCGGCCCCGCACTGTTACCCCTGCCCCCACAGGCTGTGTGCAGCATAGCTGTGCTGCGTCGATCCCCCGTGTAGCACCGGTTGGAGGCTGCGTGGCCCCTCAGCGGCGGGGGGCTCGCGGCGGCCACATCCGGCCGCGACACGCCCGGGGCGGCGCACCTGAGACAGGTGCGCCACGTCGACAGCACAGCCCATCCGCTGCGATGCGGGCCGGCTGAGGGGGCGGCTGCCGCCACTGGACCAACTGGACTAAACCAATCGGGGGTGCGGGGGAGACGCCTGAGGGCCGAGATCGGTAAGCTCGGGGTGGTTTCCGTGAGGCTGTCGCGCGCCCGCGCCGCCTCACTGTGCAACTGCTACGCCGCACCCGGTCCGCGCTCCCGGCGCGGGTCACGGACAGTTCCGAGGAATGGAGTACAACCTTGTCGTCGATCGAGGCAGTGCAGGCGCGGGAGATCCTTGACTCTCGCGGTAACCCGACAGTCGAGGTCGAGGTCCTGCTCGACGACGGGACGATCGCTCGCGCGGCGGTCCCCAGCGGAGCCTCCACCGGTCAGTTCGAGGCGGTCGAGCTGCGCGACGGCGGCGACCGGTTCGGCGGTAAGGGCGTCGAGAAGGCCGTTGCGGCTGTCAACGACCAGATCGCCGACGAGCTCATCGGCTTCGAGCCCGAAGAGCAACGGCTGATCGACCACGCGCTCATCGACCTCGACGGCACGCCCGGAAAGTCCAACCTGGGCGCCAACGCGATCCTGGGTGTCTCCCTGGCCGTGGCCGGTGCCGCGGCCGAGACCGCCGACCTGAAGCTGTTCCGCTACATCGGCGGCCCTAACGCCCACGTGCTGCCGGTGCCGATGATGAACATCCTCAACGGTGGCGCTCACGCCGACACCAACGTCGACATCCAGGAGTTCATGATCGCCCCGATCGGGGCCGACAGCTTCCGCCAGTCGATCCGGTGGGGCGCCGAGGTCTACCAGGCCCTCAAGAAGGTGCTGAAGTCGCACGGCCTGTCCACCGGCGTCGGCGACGAGGGTGGCTTCGCCCCCAACCTCGACAGCAACCGTGCCGCTCTCGACCTCATCATCGAGGCCATCACGCAGGCCGGCTACACTCCCGGCCGCGACATCGCCCTGGCCCTCGACGTCGCCGCCAGCGAGTTCTACAAGGACGGCAGCTACGAGTTCGAGGGGAAGACCCGCACCTCCGAGGAGATGGCCAGCTACTACGGGGAGCTGCTCGACGCCTACCCGCTGGTCTCCATCGAAGACCCGCTCAACGAGGAGGACTGGGAGGGGTGGACGAAGCTGACCGCCACCATCGGTGACCGGGTTCAGCTCGTCGGTGACGACCTCTTCGTCACCAACCCCGAGCGGCTACAGCGCGGCATCGCCGAGCGGGCCGGCAACTCGCTGCTGGTCAAGGTCAACCAGATCGGCACGCTCACCGAGACCCTGGAGGCCGTCTCCCTGGCCCAGCGCAGTGGCTACACCGCCATGATCAGCCACCGTTCCGGCGAGACCGAGGACACCACGATCGCCGACATCGCGGTGGCCACCAACGCCGGCCAGATCAAGACCGGCGCCCCCGCGCGCAGCGAGCGCGTCGCCAAGTACAACCAGTTGCTCCGCATCGAGGAGGAGCTCGACGACGCCGCCGTTTACGCCGGCGCCTCGGCCTTCCCGCGCTTCAGGCACGAGGGCTGATCCCGCCGTGTCTCGACCGGAACGGCCCGCAGGGTCCCGCGCTCGCGCGGGGCCCCGGGCGTCCGGTTCGTCCGCGCGGGGCCCGCAGACCTCCGGACGGGGGCGCCGCCCGACTCCCGGCAGCGCGGGCGCTGCCAAGCGGCGTTCCGCCCGCCGGCGTCCCGCGCTGACCAGCCGCGCCGCCATCCTCGCCCTTGTCGTGTGCGTCATCGCGCTCAGCCTGGCCTACCCACTGCGCGAATACATCGCCCAGCGTGCCGAGATCACCCGGCTTCAGGAGGAGCTCTCCCGCACCCGCGGCGAGGTGGAGGACTTGCAGCAGCGCTACGATCGGTTGCAAGACCCGGGCTATGTCGAACGGCTCGCCCGCACCCGGCTGCACTACCAGTACCCCGGTGAGCACACCTACGTCGTGTTGGGCGCTGAGGAGGACGACGCGGAGCAGCCCGAGGCCGACGAGCCCGCCGACCCCTGGTTCACCCAGTTGTGGAAGTCGGTACGCGAGGCCGATCGCGCTGCCCCCGACACGGGGAGCATCCCCGAGGCCCAAGCGCCCGCCCACTGACCCGCATGGCGGCCCACCGCGTCCTCCGTGCCCACGGCGGTCTCCGGTGGTCGGCGCCGTGCCCGTCGCGATCACCACTGCCCCGCGGCACGGGCTACCCTGTCAAAACGATGAATTCTGCCGATCAGCCACCCAGCAGCGCCGCCGACGAGCGGCCCACCCCCGCCGACGCCGCGGCCGTTCGGCTCCAGCTTGGCCGCCCGCCCCGAGGGTTGCGAGGGGTCGCCCACCGTTGCCCCTGTGGGCTGCCCGACGTCGTACGCACCGCGCCTCGCCTGGCTGATGGCACCCCGTTTCCCACGCTGTACTACCTGACCTGCCCGCGTGCCGCCTCAGCGGTAGGCACGCTGGAGGCCAGCGGGTTGATGCGCGAGATGACCGAACGGCTCGCGCACGATCCGCAGGTGCGCGCGTCCTACCGAGCGGCTCACGAGTCCTACCTGCGCGAGCGCGACGAGCAGGCCCGCCGCGACGGCCTCGAACCACTGCCCGAGGGGATGCAAAGCGCGGGCGGCATGCCCGAGCGGGTCAAGTGCCTGCACGCCCTGATCGCCCACGAGCTCGCCGCCCCTGGGACGAATCCGTTCGGCCGGGAGGCGCTGCACGCGCTGCCCGAATGGTGGCGCGACGGGCCGTGTGCCCACGTCGAGCAGGGGTGCGGCGACTCCGGCGCCCCTGTTTCCCCCGAGTAATCCCAATCACCCGAGCGACAGCGAGGACAGCCCGTGACCACCGTGGCGGCCGTCGACTGCGGCACCAACTCCATCCGCCTCCTCGTCTCCGAGGTCAGCGAACTCGACGAGGACGAGCTTCAGGCGATCGACGTCGAACGTCGCATGGAGATCGTGCGGCTCGGCCAGGATGTGGACCGCACCGGCGCTTTCGCTCCAGAAGCGCTGGAGCGCACGTTCACCGCACTACGCGACTATGCCGAGCTCATGCGGGGCCACGGTATCGAGCCGGGGCCCGACACCGTCCGTATGGTCGCGACCAGCGCCAGCCGCGACGTCTCCAACCGGGAGGCGTTCGTCGCTGGTGTGCGCGAGATCATCGGCGTGGAGCCCGAGGTCATCACCGGTGACGAGGAGGCTGAGCTGTCCTTCATCGGCGCCACGGCCGAACTGGAGGCTCAAGACAGCGAAGACGACGGTTTCCAGCGGCCCTACCTCGTGGTCGACATCGGCGGCGGTTCCACCGAGTTCGTGCTCGGCCACGACGACGGAGCCGAAGGGGGCGCTGTGCGTGCCGCCCGCTCGGTCGACATCGGGTGCGTCCGGCTGACCGAGCGCCACTTCGCCGAGGACCCGCCCACGGCCGAACAGATCGCCGCCGCTACGGCTGACATCGAGGCCGGGCTGGACGAGGCCGAGCGTACGGTGCCGCTCACGGAGGCGGCCACAGTGGTGTGTGTGGCCGGTACCGCGACCACGATCGCCGGGATCGCGCTGGAGCTGCCCGAGTATGACGCCGAACGTATCCACCACGGTCGTGTCTCCCAAGAGCGGGTGCACGAGATGGCCCGGGAGTTGCTGGCGATGCCGCGCGAGCGCCGAGCCGAGATTCCGGTCATGCACCCTGGCCGGGTCGATGTCATCGCCGCTGGCACGTTGATCCTGGACCGGGTGCTGGCGCGGACCGGCGCTGTGGAGTTCGTCGCCAGCGAGCACGACATCCTTGACGGCATAGCCTGGAGCCTGGGCCTGAGCGAGCCCGAAGACGCCTAAGACCGCTTTCGGTGGGGCACCCCATGGCCGAGTGCCCCACCGAGTGCAGCAGGGCCCTCGATACTGCTGGTCATGGCTTTCCGCGCCGATGGTCCCCTCACAGGCCAGGCTGTTTCCGGGTGAGTCCGATCACGCGCCACAGACCCTGTTAAGCTGTTCACAAGCGCTGTGACCTGCAAAAACGCTGTGCTCTCCCGTTGCTGGGTGGTCTAAACCTTCACGACTTGTCTCTTTCTTGACGGGGGGTGCTTGTGAAAGGATGCACAAGCGTGCATGGGAGAGATAGCCTCCCTAGGAGCGGAAGAACCTCCTTCTTTCGCCGAGAAACAGGTTGCCGATATGCCGATCAGCGAAGATTTACAGATCTTCGTCACCTGGACGGGTGACGAGTTGGGGGAACCAAGGGCGGGTATGTGATGACTGCGATAACGGAGCTCCGCAACTACCGACCGGTTCATGGTGGCGGCGCCGAGTCGGAGATCCCGCATGTGCTCATCGTCGGCGGCGGGTACCTGGGCATGTACACCGCAAGGGAGCTGGAGAAGAAACTCGGGGTCGGTGAGGCGCGTATCACCATCGTCGACCCCAACGCCTACATGACCTACCAGCCCTTCCTGCCCGAGACGGCCGCAGGCAGCATCTCCCCGCGCAACGTCGTCGTTCCGTTGCGCAAGGTGCTCAAGCGCACCAAGGTCCTCAACGGCCGCGTCATCCGCATCGACCACGCCAACCGCACCGTCGATTTCGAGCCCAACGAGGGCAGGACGCGCCAGATCGGCTACGACCTCATCGTGATGGCCGCCGGCGCCATCTCGCGCACGCTGCCCATTCCCGGCCTCGCCGAGTGGGGCATCGGGATCAAGACCGTGCAGGAGGCCGCTTACCTGCGCAACCACGTGTTGGAGCAGCTCAGCATCGCCGACTCCACCGACGACCCGGCGCTGCGCCGCAAGGCCCTCAACTTCGTCTTCGTGGGGGGCGGTTTCGCCGGCGCCGAGGCGGTGGCCGAACTGGAGGACCTCGCGCGCGACGCCACGCGGATGTACTCCTCGATCGGGATCGACGATCTCCACTTCTACCTCATCGAGGCCGCCGACACGATTCTGCCCGAGGTCGGCCCCGACGTGGGGCAGAAGTCACTCAACCAGCTCCGGCGGCGCAACATCGACGTGCGTCTCTCGACCCTGCTTGAGTCAGCGGTCAACCAGCACATCAAGCTCAGCGACGGCACCGAGTTCGACGCCGGCACGCTGGTATGGACCGCCGGCGTCAAGCCGAGCCCGGTCGTACAGGCATCCGATCTCCCGCTGGGACCCAAGGGGCATCTGGACACCAGCGAGTACCTGACGATCAACGGCGCCGACGGCGCCTTCGCCGGTGGCGACAACGCCCAGGTTCCCGACCTGAACAAGCCGGGCAGCTTCTACCCGCCCAACGCGCAGAACGCCGTACGCCAGGCGCCGATCCTGGCGGGCAACGTCATCGCCACCCTGCGCGGCAAGCCGCTGCGGGCCTACCGGCACAAGAACCTCGGCGCCGTGGCCGGCCTTGGCCTGCAAAAGGGGGCCGCGCAGCTTTTCGGCAAGATCAAGCTGACCGGGCGACTCGCCTGGTGGGCGCACCGGTCGTACCACCTGTACGCCGTGCCCACGTTCAACCGCAAGCTACGTGTCCTGGCCGATTGGGCCCTTGGGTTCCTGCTGCGCCGTGACTTCGCTGCGCTGCCGGAGATGAGCGAACCTCACCAGCCGTTCGAGGAAGCCAGCCGGCCCCAGGTCCACAACGGCCAGTTGCTGCGCCGAGCGAGCTGACGACGGCGCATTTCCCTCATCGGCGTCGCACGTGTTCACTGTGGCCGGTCCCAGCCGGGACCGGCCACACCTGCGTTACACAGAGTGTGGGCCCCGTGGGGTGAGGCCGCGGGGCTATGGCCCGACACGCCAGTCGGCGCGAGCACTCCCAGCCCGCGGTAGCGGCGGTGCCGCAAGCGCGGGGTAGGGCCTCGCTTTCGCAGTGGCGCCCTATCGGCCCAGCTCCCCGCCCTCGTGGTTGTTCGCGGTACGCCCGTGGCCCCAGCTCGCCAGCGACCGGGCCCGCATGGGGTGGTGTCCCTTTCGCGCCGCGGCGGATACAGGGGGCGGGCAGCGCGAGCAGCGGGGCCGCCGGCCGGGCGGCCGGCGGCCACTGTGAGTGCGGAAAGCCCTGCGGGGAGGCTGTCGGCGCTTTTCGATCAGTCCCGTCACGCCCGGTATGATGGTTGGGCCCTCGTAGCCCAACGGTAGAGGCAGGCCCCCTAAAAGGGTCACAAGTGTCGGTTCGAATCCGACCGGGGGCACACCCAGCAATGACGCCCGTGCCGAGCCGTTCGCCGCGTGCTCGGCGGCCCGCTGGGGCGCGATCACCCCCGGTGCCCCATATCCACTGTGCCGGACCGGCGGCCATCGCCTCTCCGCCCGTCGAGGCCAACCACTCCCGCTAGCCGGCCGGTGTGAGCGACATAGGGGGTGGGTGGGGGCAGCAGTCGTGGCAGCGGCGAGCGAGCACAGCTTTCTCATCCGGAGCTGTCGGAAGGGCCACGGCGGGGGCGGCGGTGGCCACCGGCTCGGGGCTCCCCCCGAGCGCGTGGGCGCGCGCACGCACGCGCTATGGACGGCGACAGGGTCAGCAGCCGCCGCCAGACGAGGAAGATCAGGTAGAGGCCGCTCGTAGCCGCGAGTACGGACAAAGGGAAGGCCCAGCCGGGATCGGTGGCCAACAGGACGAGCACGCTCACCGCGAGCGTGGGGGGCGCGTCGGCGCGCAGCACATCCACGAGCAGGATGCCCGCGATGACGGCGAACGCGATCGCCGGCGCATTCAGCCCGATCCAGGTGTTGAGTGCCAGACCGCACACGCTGCCCAGAGTGGGCGCGACGACGACGCTGCGAAATTGTGTCGCCGTCCCCCAAGGGGTGCGAAAAGCCCGGTAGCCCAGCGACGCCAGCGGTGGGAACAGCAGAAACTTCAGCTCGGTGTGCAGGGAGAGGTGGTGGGTGAGCGCCATGAACGGCGGCAGGATGAGCAAAGCACCGGCCGAGGCCGCAAGCCCTTGCCGCTCTAGCTTCGGCCGGTGCCCCATGCTGTGCATGTCCGTTCCGGTAGCGCTCATGGCGCGAGGGTCGCGGCCTCCGCGGCGCGTAGCAGGCTTAGGAAGTCGGAGCGTTCGGTCGCGTCAAGCACGGCGTAGGCGGGCGCGACGAGGCGGTCGGTGAGGTCCTCTGCCGCCTCGCGGCGGTCGACGAAGTCCTCGATCGGCGGGTAGGGCTCGGGATAGCTGAGCTCGCGGGCGCGTTCGGGCCCGTCCTTGCCCAGGATCGCCTCCAGCGGCGTCAGTTCTTTGGCCACGACAGCGTGGATATGCAGATCGCCACGGAGTTCCCGGAGAACTTGCAAGGCGAGGGCAGCCGCGCCGCCGGGGCCGCTGGGTGCGGGCAGAGCGCGCCACCCAGCGAAGAGCGGCAAGCCCATCGGCCGCACCGAATCCGCGATCCGGCGCCCAAAGTCGGCAAGCCGCTCGACACCGGGCAGGTCACCGAGGAGTCGGTCCCCCCAAGCCGCCAGCCCTGCCGCGTATGCGCGCGCACACTCCATCGGCGGGGTCGCCGCGATGCCCTCCCGGTATTTGGCGGCCACGAGCTGCGGTGGGAAGAAGGCAAAGGCGGAGGCGACGACATCGGGGTGACAGTCGCCGAGCACCCCGCCGCGGCCCGCGGCATAGAGGGCGAACCGGTCCGTGACGCCGACCTTGGCGCCCTCGCGGGCGACGTCCTCGGTGAAGAACCAGGCTCCGCCGATGCGGTGCACGACAGGGCAGGCAGCGCGGACGAATGACAGGGTGTCGTTCATCGGGAGTCTCCGGACAGGTGAGTGAGGAACCAGTCGGTCGCCTGGCCGACCGCCTCCTCGAAGGTCTCGTCGTAGGGCGTGAAGTGGTCACCCGGCAGCAGGGAGAGCCGCTTCGGTTCGAGGGCACGCTCGTAGGCCTCGAGTTGCAGATCGGTGAACGCCACATCGTCGTGCTCGGTCACGAGCATCAGCAGCGGGGTCGGGCTGATCCGGGCGATGTAGCTGCCCGGCTCGTAGTCCCTGTTCCTGGCGAGCGATTGCAGGGTGACATTGTTGACGAAGGTCGCGGGACGGCTGGCGGGACGGCTCAGGAACTCCTTCGCGGCGGCTCCGGCGTAGACCGGGGGCTCACCACTGCCGTCGTCGATCAACGGCCGCCGCTGGGGCGGATGACCGGCATAGATCGCTTCCCGATCGGCGATTTGGGCTCGCACGACCGTTTCGGCGAGGTGCGGTGGCACGCGGCGGCGGGCGGCTTCGCTGCCGCTGATGGTGGGCACCTGCGAGACGACGCAGCGCACACGCGCATCGATCGCCCCGAGTACGAGGACGTGGCCACCGCTGAAGCTGGTGCCCCAGATGCCGATCCGCTCACCGTCGACATCCGCACGGGAGCGGGCGTAACTGATGGCGTGCTGGAAGTCGCGGACCTGCACCCAGGGATCGATGTCCTGGCGCGGTTCGCCCGCGCTGGAGCCGAAATTGCGGTGGTCGTAGACGATGGTGCGCAACCCCGCGGCGGCGAACCTCTCGGCGTAGCGATCGAGGTACTGCTCCTTGACCGCGGCGAGGCCGTGCGCCATCACGATTGTCGGTGCCGGGCCCTGCGTATCGGGATGGAACACCCACCCGTGTAGTTCCACATCGCCCGCGGTGAACGTGATGTCTTCTCGGGTCACGAGAATCTCTCCTTGGTGTGAAGGTGTGCCAGGGGGTCGTGGGAGACGGTCGACCGCGACGCGCCGCGCGACTGACTGGAGCAAGGCCGGGTGGCCATACCCGACCAGCAGCCGGTGCGGGGTGTAGCTGCGCACGGTCGTGCCAACGACGCGGAAAAGGCCACGCCCAGCCAGTGCGGGTGCGTCCCCGGGGCGGGGTCCCGGTTGGCCCCGCCCCGGATCTGCGTGCGCTGCACGGCGTGCCTTCCAACGGCAAACAAAGTAAAGCGAATGATCGTTCTTTTTATAATCCTACCGCTCCGACTCATTGTCAAGAAAGAACGTTCGCTCTTTTTGTGAAGCCGTATCGCCCCCCTGGCCACAGCGTCGCCGGTGATCAGCCATGCCGTGAAGCTAGCGACGACGTCGACGTGTCCCTCGGCCGGGCGGTAACGCCCCATGGACCGTGTCGATCCCCGGGCTGTCCCGCCTTTTTAGCTCAGGAACGCCGAGACGAGACGGTGGGTGGTCTCCTCCTGCTCGACTTGCGGAACGTGCCCCGCGCCGGCCACGATCTCGACCCTGGAGCCGGCGATGTGGCGCTGGAACTCCTCGGCGTAGCGGACGGGGATCAGCGTGTCGTGCTCGCCCCAGACGAGCAGGGTGGGAGCGCTGACGCGGTGCAGCCGCTTGCGCAGGCCGCGATCGGGAATCGGCCAGCACAGTTTCCCCGTGGCCCCCAGGTTCCAGACCATCGCGGCTTGCGCGCTCGCCTGGGCGTCCGGATCGTCGGGCATGGCCAGGAGATCCTGGACGGCTTCGCTGGTCGGGTCGTGGAACAGCATCGCCATCAGCTCAGGGAAGGGCGCGGAGATCCAGTTCGACACCGGTGTGTCGTCGCACCAGAGCCCGATCGGGTCGAGGAGGACAGCGCGGGAGAACAGGGTGGGGTAGGCGGCGGCCAGTTCCGCGGCGAGCATCCCGCCGAACGACTGCCCGACCACCGGCACTGCGTTCAGGCCCATCCCGCGCAGGGTCTCCTCGTAGATCAGCACCGCGTCCCACACGCTGTCCAGATGGTGGATCGCGTACGGGTTACCGGGTGTCGTGCCGGGAAACTCCGGCGCGTAGACGGTGTAGCGCTCAGCGAGCCTGTCGAGGAACGGGTCCCACACAAAACCGTTGGCGGCGTGCAGGTACACCAGTGGCGGGCCGTCCCCGCCGACCCGGACCCGCATCGTGATGTCGCCGTTCCAAACCTCGACATCGTGGCTTTTCAGGTCGGTACCGGGCGACTTCATGCGATCACCGCCTTGTGCTGGGACGTGGTGTCATGGTCCGGTGCGCCGCCGAGCGCTTTGGGCCACCAGTGGTGCTGCCAGCCCGCTTCGGTCCACATCTCGCGCAGCGCGGGCAGGACGTCTTCAGCGAACAGGCTGATGTTGTCCTTGGCCAGGTCAGTGGGCATCGACCCGAATTGCAGCATCGCGTGCAGGTTGCCGATGCGGAATTCGCGGGCGAAGTCGGTGATCTGGTCGCGCACCGTGGCCGGGCTGCCGCAGATGACCGATCCCGCCTCGACGAGCTCTTTGAAGGAAGCCTCCCGCATCTGCGCGTAGATCCCGAAGTCGCTGGGGTCGCGGAACAGGAACTCCAGTCCCTTGATGTCGATCCCGCCGGGAAGCGCGAGCCGCTCCATCGGGATCGACCCGATCGCCTTGCGGAAAAAGTACTCGGCGTGCTCGGCGAACAGCTTCTCGGCCTTGGCGTCGGTGTCGGCGACACAGATCGCCTGCATGAATCCCATCCGGTACGGGTTGTCGTCCTTGCCGAGCCTGCCGGCGATCTCCCAGAAGCGGTCGAAGATTCGGCGCCCGGTCACCTTGGCGCCGAACCACCCGAAGTAGTTGAAGCCAAACCCCCGTTCGAGGCAGAACTCCATCGTTCGCGGGTTGCCGATCCCGGTGATGAACACCGGCGGGTGCGGCTCCTGCATCGGCCTCGGCCAGATGTTGACCAGGGGATACTGGTGGAAGCGTCCGTTCCAGGGGAAGGACTCGCGCTCCTGCCACGCCTTGAGCACGAGTTCCAGATTCTCGTCGAAGCGCAGCCGCGTTTCAGCGGGAGGCACCCCGTTGTTGATGTTGGCGTCGTAGGCGAGCCCGACCGGGAAGCCCGCGATGAGCCGTCCCCCGCTGATCGAGTCCAGCATGGACAGTTCCTCGGCCACGCGCAGCGGCTCGCGGCTCTTGCCCAGCGACCGACCCAGCGGGTAGATCCCGGTCGTCAGTCCTTCGGCCTCGGTGAGGTGTGCGGCTGCCGCGGCGAGAAGGTTCGGGTTCGGCGCCATGTCGTAGGAGCTCTGGCCGTGCTCGGTGATCGCGATGGCGTCGAAGCCGGCACGCGCGGCGTGCGTGATCTCGCTCAGCGCGTCGCGAAAAGCCGTGTGCACCAGTTCGGGCTCGACGAGCCCGTGGTAGGGCGTGGTGACGACCGACTCGTGCTGATGCTGGAAATCCGGTGGCAGGTGCCGGTAGGGCACCTGCTGGAAGTAGCTAACCTTCAACTGTCCTCCGATCGAAGGGTGTCGTGGACGCGCCGGCTCAGGGACCGACGAGCCCGGGTTCGGTGACGTGGTGGAGCCGGTGGGCATAGCCGATCCAGTGGCTATCGCGTGCCCCGTGGCCCATGGCGAATGGCGGCAGGTCGGCGATAGCGGGGCCGACCGTGCGGAATTCGCCTCGGTGGAACAGCAGTGGTTCGCCGCGCCGATGGTCGTAGCGGACCACTTCGCCCACGAATATCAGGTGGTCACCGCCGTCATAGGTGGCCCATGGCAGGCATTCCAGCCAGGCCACCGTGCCGTGCAGGCGAGGGACGGCCGTCTCCGGCGACCAGGGGACCGTCAAGTTGGGGGAGGGCCGCCCCGCGAAATTCATGGCGAGGCTGAGCTGTGTCGCCGCAAGCACGTTGATGGTGAACGGCCGGTCGCCCAGCAACTGGGCGGCTTTTGTCGTGCGGCCGAAGGACACCAGCACCAGCGCCGGGTCCAGCGACACCGAGGTGAACGAGTTCACCGTGGCGCCGCGCGGTTCCCCATCGGCCGCGTAGGTCACCACGGTGACACCGGTGGCAAAACTGGCGAGGGACCGACGCAACGATTGTGGATCGCCGCGCGGTCCCGAACTCGTCTCGCCGCTCATGTGTGCGCCAGCCGTGCGGAGTCGGCGGTGGCGGGACGGTCGGCCGACGCGCCGAGCGCGAGGATGCGCGTGAGGGCATCGCGCAGTCCCGCCTCGGCGGTGTCGTCGTAGGAGTGGTGTCGCCAGCCGACGATGTGGTCAGGGCGGACGAGTAGGGCGCCGCTTTCGGAGGTTTCACACACGGCGGCGAACTCGCCGAAGGGGTCCTCTGTGCTCTGGCCAGGGCCGATCAGCTCCACGGTCAGTGCTACGCCGAGTTCGGCGCTGATCTTCGCGGCGGTCTCGTTCCAGGCGTGGCCGCTGTTGCCGGTGAGCAGGACGAACCGGCCTTCGCCACAGAGGTCGTGGGTGGAGACCGTCGTGGTGCCGCGGGTGACCCATGCGTGCGGTAGGGGCGCGCCGGGGCGGCTGCTGGCCTGGAAGTACAGTTCAGGATCGCGTTCCCAGGCCGGTTCGGGGCTGCCGTCGCTGACGACGGCCTCGGAGGTGTAGCGCTGGTTCATCTCCACGCCGTGGGTGTTGTACACGTAGTGAGTGGAGTCGATGGCCTCCCGCAGCGCGGCGCGCCGGCCGGCGGAGGCGTCGTCCTCGCCGCTGAGCTCGGCCATGTTCGCGCGCATCCGTGCCGGATCTTCGGTGTCGAGCAGGCCGAGCGCGCCCAGGATCGGCGGGAAGTCGCCAAGGCTCTTGTTGGCTCTGGTGACGGTCTGCTTGGCGATCGGGGCGCGTTCGTCGTGGTAACTCTCCAGCAGCGCCGCACTGGCCTCTCCCCGGAGCACGAACGCGAGCTTCCACGCCAAGTTGTAGGCATCGGCGATGGAGACGTTGGAGCCCAAACCGTTGGTCGGCGGGTGGCGGTGCACCGCATCGCCCATGCAAAACACTCGGCCGTGGGAGAGTTGGCTGACGTAGGCGTCGTTGACGGTCCAGGCGGAGGTGGCCTCGACGCGCACGTCGAGGTCGTCGACCCCGACCAGGTTGCGCACGATCGTGGCCGCTGCCTCATCGTCGAGCTCGGGCGGCCCGTCGGCGAGATCGTAGTTCCAGATGGCCAGCCACTTGTGCCAGGGCCGCACCATGCGGACGACGCCGATCCCCAGCCCGCCCCGGTCGGAGCCGGGCTGGATCACCCAGTACAGCACGCTGGGCCGGTGCGCCACGTAGGCGGTGAGGTCGGCGGAGAACACGATGTTGAGTGAGCCGGACACCCCCATCCTGCCCTCGACGGGCAGCCCCAGGTCGGCGACCACCTTCGAGTTGGCGCCGTCGGCACCGACGAGGTAGCGCGACCGGATGTCGTAGACGGCGCCGGTCAGGTTGTCCCGGACAGTCGTGGTGACCCCCTCGTCGTCTTGGACGTGCGAGAGGTACTCGGTGGTGAACCGCACGCGGGCGCCTCGCTGGGCGGCGGCGTTGACCAGGATCGGCTCCAGCAGGTTCTGCGGAAGATCGCACAACCGGGTGGGGCTGGCCAGATCGTGGTCGGCCATCCGGGCGGGGTGGGTGCCCCACGTCCGGATTCGGCCGAGCTCGGTGCCGGCCAGGCTCGTGCAGTAGGTGTTCTGTCCCATGAGCTCGCGCGGCGTGGCTGCCGCGACAGCCTCCTGCTCAAGCCCGAGGTCGCGCAGGATTTCCATGGTGCGCTGGTTGGTGATGTGCGAACGCGGAGTGCGTGAGGTCCAGCCGAACTTGCTGACCACGACGGTGTCCACTCCGTGGGTGGACAGCAGCGCTGCGGTAGCGCTCCCCGCGGGCCCGGTGCCCACGACGAGGACATCGGTTCGGATGAACGGTGCGGTTGTCGTCATTTGTGACGCCCTTCACTTCCGTCCGATCTGGTAGGGCGAGGCTAATCGGCGGCGTCACGATGCTTCCAATACCGTTTTCACACCCGGAACAGCGCTATTTGAGTATCGAGTTCCCGGTTTCAGCTCTCAAGGCGGGGAATCGCACCAGGTATCGAGGTAGCTGAGGAAGGCCCGCAGCACCGGGGCAGGTTCGCCCGCCCGGTGTACGCAGCTCAGTTCCAGCAGCGGACCGTCGGTCAACGGCACATAGGACACCCCGGGCATGCCGATCGTGGTGGCCGATCGGGGCACCACCGCGCACAACCCGCCGGCGGCCACGTAGGCCAGCGCCGTGACCGCGTCCTCGGCTTCGCGAGCGGCACGCACGGCGAACCCGGCCTGTTTGCAGAACTGGCTGATCTCGTCGGCGAAGCTCGGCCGCGGGGCGGCGGGGAACAGCACCATGTCCTCGTCGCGCAGGTCGGCGAGGCGAACCTCGCCCTGGCTGAGCAGCGGGTGGCCAGAGGGCAGCGCGACGAACAGCGGCTCGACCGCGATCTGGCGCACCAGCAGGCCGGGTTCGTCCCGGTAGGTGCGGCTGAACCCGACATGCATGCGGCCGTCCCACACCGCCTCGGCTTGGACGTTCTTGGGCGCTCGCTCCAGTGTGAACGTCACATCCGGGTGCGCCTGCACGAACCCGCGCAGCAGCCGAGGTACCACTTCAAAGATCGTCGAACCGAAGTATCCGACCACCAGATGGCCGACCTGGCCGGTGTCGGCGAGCCGTGTGCGCTCCACGGCGTGCTCGGACAGCCGCACGATGCGGTACGCCCGATCCAGCAGCACCGTCCCCGGCTCGGTCAGCGCCATACCCGTGGGGGTGCGCTGGAAGAGCCGCACGCCTACGTCGTGTTCCAGCCGGTTGATCCGCCTGGTCAGCGGCGGCTGAGTCATGTGCAGCCGCGCCGCCGCACGACCGATATGGCCTTCCTCGGCGACGGCGATGAAGCACTCCAACTGGCGGATGTCCAGGCCTGACACCAAACCGAGCCTAATCCATCCGGCGTCGTCAGCGCCCCGTGTGCGTATCGGGTATCGAGCCGCGGCCAAACAGGTATTGGCCTGCATCGCCCCTGTCGGGGGAGGGTGACAGGGGTAACCCCTCCTCTCGCCGGTCCGCCAGCGGCCGGCACAGGAGCCAGCTTCAAGGAGAAGAAATGGCCGAGTATCACGAGCGCGTTGCCACCGTGGCCACCGACATCCTTTCCGCCATCCAGGAACAGCTCGAAAAGCACAACGTGACCCACAGCGAGTACCGGGTGGCCTGGAAGTGGCTGGCCGGCCTCGCCGAATCCGGCGAGTTGCCGCTGTTCCTCGACGTGTTCTTCGAGTCCGTTGTCGAGCGGCTCACCCACGATGGCAAGCCCGGCTCCCAGGGCACCGTCCAGGGGCCCTACCACCTGCCCGACGCCCCCCTACTCACCGAGGAACCGTTCGTCCTGCCGATGCGAGACGACGAGCCGGGCGAACCGATCGTGTTCACCGGGAGCGTTCGCGGACTGGACGGCTCGCCGCTGGAGGGCGCCCTGATCGACATGTGGCAGGCGGGAAACGACGGCACCTACTCCGGTTTCGTCGGCGACGCGCCGCCCGGCAACCTGCGGGGCCGGATACGCACCGGAGCTGACGGCACCTTTCAAGTGCGGACCATCCGCCCGGCGGCCTACCAGATCCCGGCCGCGGGTCCCACCGGTGAGTTTCTCAGCCTCCTCGGCAAGCATGCGTGGCGGCCCGCCCACTTCCACTTCATCATCACCGCCGAGGGCTACGAACCGCTGATCACCCAGTTGTACTTCAGTGGCGACCGCTGGCTCGACGCCGGGGACGGCGATGTCGTCGGCGCGGTCAAGGACGACCTCGTCATCGACGTCCGGGAAGGCGACGACCCGGAACTCGCCAGCCGCTACGGCCTCACCGGTCCTTACCAGATCGCCGAGTACGACTTCGTCCTCCGCCAGGGAGACGCGAATGTGTCATGAGAACTGGACCGGCGCGGACCCCTTCCACAGCGCGACGCCGATCGCCGTCGATGTGGAGGACGGCGCGCGCATGCCCGGGTGGAGCTTCGAGCCGGAAGGGCCGTCGCGAGGGGTGTGCCTTGTCGTGCCCGACATCTACGGCCCGTCGCCGTTCTACGCCGAGTTGAGCAGGATGCTGGCGGACACGGGGGTGACCGCCATCTTGGTCGACTACTTCTTCCGGGAAGGCTCGCTGCCGGAAGTAACCCGTGAGGCCGCGTTTGAGCGGCGGGCCGCGCTCGACGAGCGTCGGACGCTGCGCGACCTCTCCACCGCCATCGACCACCTCGGCGCGCGGCCCGGCCGCACCGGCGTCATCGGGTTCTGCCTTGCCGGGCAGTTCGCCCTCGACCTGTGCGCCGAGCGGGACGACCTCGCCACGGTCTGCTTCTACGCATTCCCCGAAGGCGTCCAAGGCGATGTGGCCGTGCCCGCGCCCCGCCCCATCGACCTGGCCGACGAGATCACCGGGCCGATCCTGGCCTTCTGGGGAACCCGCGACTACATCCCGCTCTCGGTCATCTCACGGTTCGAGAAGGCGATGCGCACCGCCGGAGTCGACTACGAGCAACACCTCTACGAAGGAGCGGGGCACAGCTTCCTCCAGGGGTTGGTCGAAGACAGAGACGACAGTGTCGCGGCGCACGACGCCTGGCAGAAGACCCTGCGGTTTCTCCACGCCGCCGAGTTGACCGGGCCGGCGTCGTGACCGGCCTGCACATCACGTCGATCGACACCACGATCGTCGACGTGCCCACCCGGCGTCCCCACCGGTTCGCCACGCACAGCATCGAGCACCAGACCTACCTCGTCGTCCAGGTGCGCACCGACAGCGGGCGCACCGGCGTCGGCGAGGGCGTCTCACCCGGCGGGCCGTGGTGGAGCGGGGAGAGCGTCGAAGGCCAACAGCAGATCATCGAGCACCACCTCGCGCCCGCCCTCGTCGGCCGGGACTGCCTCGACCTGCACGGCACGATCGCCGCGATGGATCGCACCGCCTACGGCAACGACTTCGCCAAGGCCGCGCTCGAAATGGCCCTCATCGACGTCATCGGGCAGGCACGGGACGTTCCCGCCTACGTGCTGCTCGGCGGTGCCGCGGCACGGGATCAGATCCCGGTGCGGTGGGCGCTGCCCGCCACCGGAGGCGCCGAAGTCGCGCAGGAGGCGACCAGGCGGCTCGCCGAGGGATGTAGCGCGCTCAAGATCAAGATGGGCGCGCTCCCTCCCGACGAGGACATCCGCCGCCTGGCGCTGCTGGTCGATAAGATCGGTGCCGACGTGGATTACCTGGCCGACCCCAATGGGGTGTGGGACTTCCGCACGGCTACCTGGGCGATCAAGGAACTGGAAGCGATCGGTATCCGAACACTCGAACAGCCGATCGACCGCGCCGACCTCCATGGGATGGCCGCGCTCGGCCGCCGGTCCACGGCGATCCAGTTGCTGGCCGACGAAGCCGTGTGTCGCCCCGGTGATGCCATCACGGCCGTCGCCAGCCGTGCCTGCGACGCGGTGTCGATCAAACCGGGCAAGGCCGGGGGGCTGCTGCGAGGGGCCACAGTCGCCTCGATCGTCACGGCAGCCGGTCTTGCCTGCTACGGGGGGAGTGCGCTGGAGACGTCGATCGGTACCGCGGCGGCAGCCCACCTGTTCGCCGCTTTACCCGCTCTCCCGCTGGGCTGTGAACTCATCGGACCGCTGCTGCTCACCGATGACATCACGACCACGCCGGTGCGTTACACCGACCACTGCCTGCACGTACCGCAAGGGCCAGGTCTCGGCGTGGAGATCGACGAGGACAAGATCGCCCGCTACGCCAGGAGGGGCTCGTGAACCCAGACGCCGCGCGACCCACACCGGCGCGCGAGTTCGTGCAGGAACTACCGGCCGTCAGGATCGTGCTCGCGGCCGGGGCGAGGCAGCGCCTACCCGACGAAGTCGCACGGCTGGGGTGGAGGCGTGTCCTGCTCATCGGTGGGGCCGACCCGCTGCGGTCCGTCGGGGACGAGATCGCCACAGCCCTCGGTTCGGCGGTCGTGGCCCGTATCGTCGACGCCGCCCAGCACGTCCCGGTCGCCACAGCCCAAGCGGCGGTCACCACCGCCCGCAGCGCAGCCGTTGACGGGCTGGTCGTGCTGGGGGGCGGCTCGGCGATCGGGCTGGCCAAAGCGGTCGCGCTCGACACCGGGCTGCCGGTCTTGGCCGTGCCCACGACCTACGCGGGCTCGGAGATGACCGACATTTGGGGGCGAACCGACCAGGGGCGCAAGACGACGGGGCGCACCCCCGCGGTCCGTCCCACGGTAGTGGTCTACGACGTCGAGCTCACCATCGGCATGCCCCCGGCACTGACCGCGATGAGCGGGCTCAACGCGCTCGCCCACTGCGTTGAGGCGGTCTACGATTCCGGGGCGGGACCGATCACCCGGCTCCTCGCTCTCGAAGGCGTCCGGCTCCTGGGCGGCTGGCTGCCGGCGGCCGTCACCGACGGAGCTGATCGTCGTGCCCGCGCCGAGGTGCTCTACGGAGCCCACCTTGCCGGCACAGCCCTTGGTACCGCCCGGATGGGGGCCCACCACGCCTTGTGCCATGTCCTCGGCGGCGCGTTCGGCCTTCCCCACGCCGAAACCCACGCCGTCGTCTTGCCCCACGCGGTCGCGTTCAACCACAGCGCCGCCCGCGACGCGCTCGCCTCGGTGGCCCGCGCGTTGGACGCCGAACCGGATGACAGCGCGGGCGCGCTTTGGGATCTCGGCCACCAGCTCAACGCTCCCCCCTCGCTGGCCGCCCTTGGCCTCAACCGCGACGATGCGCTACGAGCAGCCGCCCAGCTCGCTGACCACCCCGTCACCAACCCCCGGCCAATCGATTCGGACAGCGCCCAAGAGTTGGTGCTCGCCGCGTATCACGGTCAGCGACCAGCACCCATGTGAAACTGGCCACGGAGGTTACGACCACCTACGACACGTGGTTTGACGATCGTGGACCAAGAGAGGGCCTCCGGGCCGGTGCGGGTCCCCCGCTGCACCGACGCCCGGAGGTCTTCGTGTTCCACCGGAACTGTCGTGCTGAGGTGAAAGCGGCAAGCTACGTCGCGACGCGCCCGGGGGGCGGGGAAACGTCCGTTGTCGTAGGTTGGCTGGAACCGTTCGGAACCGGCGTACGTTAACTTGACCGCAGGACAATTACGCCCTGAAAGGCTTGGACCAAGATGCGGATGCGCAGCTCCAACCCCGTTCTTAAAGGGGTCGTCTCGACTGGGCAGGGGCGAACCGGTGCTCAGTACGCCCCTGGGCCCTACGCGCAGGGGCCTTACGCCCAGCCCTACCAGCAAGGCGCCGCCGGCTACGGCTACCAGCAGCCCGGCTCCCCCACTACCCCCACGGGCCCCGCCGCCTCGGCCGAGCCCATGACCATCGACGACGTCGTGATGCGCACCGGTATGACCCTCGGGATGGTCATCCTCACCGCCATCGCGTCGTTCTTCCTGTTCGACCCCGCGAACCCGGGGTTGGGCTACGCCTTAACCTTCGGCGGCATGATCGGCGGCCTCATCCTGGGGCTGATCATCGCGTTCACGCGCTCCACCAACCCCGTGCTGATCATGCTCTACGCCGCCTTCGAGGGGCTCTTCGTGGGCGGTATCAGCCGCGTCTTCGAACTGTCGCTTCCCAACACGCCCACCGGCTCTTTGGTGACACAGGCGGTCTTCGGCACGATCTTCGCCTTCGCCACCATGCTGGCCCTGTACCGCTTCCGGATCGTCCGGGTCACCAACACCTTCGTCAAAGTGGTCATGGGCGCCCTGCTCGGCGCGCTCGTGCTGATCCTGGCCAACTTCGTCGTCGGTTTCTTCATCCCGGGCGGACTGGGCCTGCGCGAGCCCTCGGCACTGGGAGTGCTGGTGTCGCTGGTCATGGTCGTGCTCGCCTGCGCGGTGCTGGCCATCGAGTTCAACGACATCGAATCCGGCATCAAGCAGGGAATCCCGCAGCGGTTCGCCTGGCAGTGCGCCTTCGGCCTCACGCTGACGCTGGTCTGGCTCTACATCGAGATCCTGCGGCTGGTGTGGATGCTGCAAGCGATCTTCAGCGAATAGTGGCGGCGAGCGTCGCCGGGCACCAAGCAGCGGGGTGCCCCACCCGGGCGGTGGGGCACCCCGACGTCGTGTAGTGGGCGACCGTACTCAGCCCTGCTGGGATGGGATCACCGAGCGGTTACGCCGACGCCGGTCGTACTCTTGCACGATCGCTTGGGCGTAGCCGTGGCTGAGGTTGTACTCGTCCGCGAGCCAGTTCGCGCGCTCCGAACAGCGCGTCAGGCTGGGGCCCGCTGCAAGCATGTCGAACCACTCGTGGAGTTCGCGGCCTGTGACGGACGGGATACGGGCGAGAAGCAGCGCGTGAATCTCCGGCGAGTGGGTGACCGACATTGGCACCTCCGAGAGTGAGCGGCACTTACCAGCGACCCTGCAACACGATCTCGATTCGGACAAGAGGATGGCCTGAGCTTTTACGTTACTTTCGGTAGAGCTGGGCGTGAGGTGGCCGTCATGCGCCGTTTGCCGACTGATCACGGTCGACATTGATGACATCCAACGTATTGGGCGCATTCCCCTTGATTCATCACGAAGCGGGGCATCCGAAACGAATGCCCCGCTGGCGCTGCGGCTCTCTGGCGCTTGCTGTGGCGCGCGCCGCCCGAGCCGTGGCTCAGCTCAGCCGTTCAAACACTGCTGCCATGCCCTGACCGCCACCCACACACATCGTCTCCAGCCCCCAGGTCTTGTCGTGGAAGCTCAGCCCGTTGAGCAGGGTCGTGGTGATGCGCGCTCCCGTCATCCCGAAGGGGTGGCCCACTGCGATCGCGCCACCGTTGACGTTGAGCTGGTTTTCGATGTCGATGCCGAGGTCCTCGGCTGAGGGCAGCACCTGCGCGGCGAACGCCTCGTTCAGTTCCACCAGGTCGATATCGGTGATGGACATGTTGGCCCGCGCCAGGGCCTGGCGGGAGGCGTCTACCGGCCCCAGCCCCATGATCTCCGGCGACAGCGCGCCAACACCCGTGGACACGATCCTGGCCAGCGGCGTCAGCCCCAGTTCGGCGGCCTTGGTGTCGCTCATGATGACCAACGCGGCTGCGCCGTCGTTGAGCGGACAGGAGTTGCCGGCCGTCACACTGCCGTCAGGGCGAAACACCGGTTGCAGCTCGGAGACCTTCTCGTAGGTCGTGCCGCGGCGCGGGCCGTCGTCGGCGCTGACCACGGTGCCGTCGGGCAGAGTCACCGGTGTGATCTCGCGTTCCCAGAAGCCATTGTCGATGGACTTCTCGGCCAGGTTCTGCGAGCGGACACCGAACCAGTCCTGGCGTTCGCGGCTCACCCCCCGTAGTTGGGCGACGTTCTCCGCTGTTTGGCCCATGGTGATGTAGACGTCGGGAAGCTCGCCGTCTTCCCGAGGATCGTGCCAGGTCGGTGCGCCCCCTTCGGCGCGCTTGCCGGTGCGCTCCTCGGCATCGGCGAACACCGGGCTTTTAGTGTCGGGGTGCGAGTCGCTGTTGCCCATGACGAAGCGGCTCACCGTCTCCACACCGGCGGAGATGAACACGTCGCCCTCCCCGGCCCTGATGGCGTGGGCGGCCATGCGGGTCGTCTGTAGCGAGGAGGAGCAGTAGCGAGTGAGGGTTGTTCCTGGGACGTCGTCAAGGCCCAGCCGCACGGCGATCACGCGGGCGAGGTTGAAGCCCTGCTCACCGCCAGGCAGCCCGCAGCCCAGCAGGAGATCGTCGATTCCGTGCGGGTCCAGTTGGGGCACCTTGGCAAGGGCGGCGGTGATGATCTGTGCGCTCAGATCGTCGGGGCGGATTTCCTTCAGCGAGCCTTTGAACGCCCGTCCGATGGGTGAACGCGCGGTCGCGACAATCACGGGTTCAGGCATGTTCCCGACCTCTTCTCTTGCAACGATCCGGCAAACCGGATAGTCGGTATTGTGGGTACCGGCACGTTAACGTGTCATGGTCCACTCGTCCTGTCCGGGGGGCCCGCTAACCGTTCCATCACCCCGGTGCGCACCCGTGGTCTCGGCTTCGGTGCTGTCGGCGGTTCCGGGCGTCGTGCCGTCGTCGGTGCGCCGCCGCAGCCGGCGGCGTAGCCCAACGGCCCAGCGGCTCCGCCGCCCGCGCTCTCGCCCTTCGACCGTCGTGGGGCTGACCTCGGTTCCGGGGCGCTCCGCAGCCTCCACTGCGGCGACCTCCACCGGGAGCGCGCCTTCGCCGGTCTCGGGTTGCTCGTAGGGCTCGGTCAGCAGGCCCAAGGCCGCGCACACCGACGGGAGTACGGCCGCTGCGGCCTGGGCATACCCGCGCGCCGACGGGTGGAAACCGTCGGGGCCAAACATCGCGTCGGGAGCGGCGCGAAACTCCGCGGCGAGCAGGTCGCTCAGTGACACCGACCGGCCGCCCTCTTCGACGACGCCGATGGTCTGGGCCGCGGCGAGTTGGCGCGAGGCACGGCGTGCGATGTGGCGCAACGGTTGGGAGATGGGCTGCACGGTGCCCAGGTCCGGGCAGGTTCCCACCACGGTTTGGGTACCTAAGGCCGAGAGCTCTCGGACGACGTATTGCAGTTGCCGTACCGAGTCAGCCGGTCGGACCCGGTGGATGACGTCGTTGGCACCGATGAAGATCACGGCTACGTCGGGTGGGCAGGCCCGGAGCTGTTCGAGTTGGCGCAGCAGGTCCTTGGAGACCGCCCCCACCACGGCGACGTTGGTCAGGTGCACCGGCCGGTTGGCCGCGGCCGACAGTCCTGAGGCCAGGAGGCTGCCCGGGGTCTGGTCGGCTTCGAGGACGGCGAAGCCCGCCGCGGTGGAGTCCCCCATCATCGCCAGGGACAGGGGTGGGCCGTCGCCGCTGCCGTGGAGTCCGGCGACCTCGGGAGAGGACCACTCGGTGAACCCTACGGCCCGCCATGCCAGCTTGGCTTGGAGGTAGAGCAGGGCCACCGTGCTGGCCCCCAACAGGGTCAGCCCGCCTCCGCCGAACGCGGTCGCAGTGGCGATTCTCCGGGCTCGTGCTGCGCGCAACACCATAGCCTCGCCTCCATCATTCGCGAAGCGCGACCCATCTGGTTCTACCCACCAGTAATGTTAGGGCAAAGGGACGGGACGAGCATTTTCCCATGGGAGGCCGCGTCATCGTGTGTCCTCCACTGCCAACTGTGGGCAGCCGACATGGCCGCTGGGTTAAAGCTAGGAGGCCCCGGCTTTGACCATGCCTTCAAGCGCGGCAACGCTGGTATGCCGCCGGTGACACAGCCGGACAGGGAGAAGACACCTGACCGGGAAGTGACGCCGACAACCGGTTGCGGCCCCCGCGGCGCCCGTCTCCTGGCGGCGTCGTCGCACTGCCCTCCCATGGTGGTCGGCGAACTGCCCGGGGTTGGCCGCTACGTGAGAGCCGGACATGCCCTAATAAAGTGACCCCGTTATTACTTTCCAGTAGATGCGAGGGTCAAGTGTCACGACTGCTCTCCTGGATGGTGCGCACCGGCTGGTCATGGGCGCGGCGTACGGCCGACATCCGCGCGGGTTCGCGCGCCGCACAGCGCTTCGCCGCATTCGGCCCCGGTAGTTCGATCGCTTTTCCCCCCGCCACACTCTTCGGAGAACCCTGGATCGAGGTGGGCGCCCACACCCTGATCGGCGGGGACATCACACTGACCGCCGGCATGCTGCCCGACCTCGACCTCGGCCCCGAACCGCTCATCCGCATCGGCGACGGCTGCACGATCGGCCGCGGCTCGCACGTCGTGGCCCACCTCAACATCGAGATCGGCAACGACGTCTTCACCGGCCCCTATGTCTACATCACCGACCAGAACCACGCCTACAGCGACCCCGAGACCCCGGTGGGGCGGCAGTGGCCCCTCGATGACCCCGTCACCATCGGTGCCGGCAGTTGGATCGGCGCGAACGCGGTCGTGCTTCCCGGGGCGCGCCTGGGCCGCAACTGCGTGGTGGCCGCCGGTTCGGTAGTGCGCCCCGGCGACTACCCCGACCACAGCGTGATCGCCGGTGTTCCCGGCAGGGTCGTGCGCCACTACGCTCCTGACAGCGGGTGGGTACCGCCCCTGCGCAGCCAGAACGAGGACTCGACGCCGCTCGATGCCGACGAGGCCACGCCCCCAGAACACTGAGGCCACGGTTGGGCCACGCCCGTGGCGTCGCCGGCTCTCGCGCCGGGCCCCCGGCTGCTCGCTCAAGCGGACCGGCGTTGCGGTCGCGCCGGCCCCCGGGGCGGCCCACACCTGCTCGGCCCGCCGACGCCGGTAAAATCGGTATGGTTGGCGGCCAGCGACTCCGCGAGGCGACCTCGCGGCGTTTCCGCCGGGGTCGGCTGACGAGGTCTTAGATCAAGGCACGGATCGTCGCTTTAAGCCTGCCCGCGCCTGAGCGCACGTCTCAAAGCGAGGAGTACCGTGGCCGCGCGACACGTTGAGATCGCCCAAGATCTCCTTGAAGACATTGAGAACGGCATCTTGTCGCCGGGGACGCTGTTGCCGACCGAAGACGAGTTGGTCGAGCGTTACGCCGCCTCCCGTAACACCGTCCGGCGGGCGCTGGAGCGGCTCGCCAACATGGGGCGCATCGACACCAAACAGGGCAGCGGCAGCATCGTCCGCGAGTACAAGCCCATCACCCATCTGGCCGCCTCGATCCCGGGAGCTCAGGCTCAGGGGCGGTGGAGCGAGTACGTGACCCGGCTGAGCCAGTCCGACAGCGCGAACCCGCAGCAGCGGCTCAAGGTCTCGCTTGAGGCTGCCACGGGCGTGACCGCGCACCTGCTCCACCTCGATCCTTCCGAGACCGAGGGGTTCATGGTGATCAGGCGCTGTGACCGCTTCGTCGACGGTCGGCTGTGGGAGCGTCAGGTCTCGCACTACCCGGCCGATCTCGCTATGGACACCGAGCTCATGCGGCCCGACTACATCGAGCGCGGCACGTTGGCGGTCCTGGCGGAGCTGGGGTACCCGCAGACGGGGTCATGGGACGTGGTGGGTGCGCGGATGCCCTCCCCCAAGGACGCCGCGCTGTTTGGGCTCGGCCCGGGTATCCCGCTGCTCGTCCATGAGCGTGTGGCTTACGCGGGAACGCGGCCGATCAGATTCACCAAGACCTACATTCCGGCCGATGGTCACCAGTTGCTCTACGCCGAAGGTGATGTCTCGCCCGAGCATCTGCGGGCGGCCTCCGACGTCAACATCTTTGAACACTGATTCCGGCTTCTCGGCTCGGGGCGGTGCTGGGCCGCGGCCCCGGCGGGATCAGAGCCGGTCGGTGGGGCCTGCCAGCCTTGGCCGCCCTGCACCGAGAATTGGAGAACCCCGGTTGGCGGGGTGCGGCCGGGGTCGGCCCGGCCACCCGCCGGTTAGGCCGGGATCGGACGGTCAGGAGAGGTGCCCTCTGGCCTCTCCTTCTTCTTGCGGCCCTCGCCGCCGCGGACGCGGAAGCTCAGGTTCACCAGCCGCCGTCCCGAGGTCGACAGCGGGCCACTCTCAGAACCGTCGCGCAAAGCGCGGTAGCCCACCCGGCGGTCGTCACGTTTGATGCCGATGGACACCGCGGTCAGGTAGCCCACCGCCACCACCATCAATATCAGTCCGAAGAACACCACTGCTATCGCCATTTCCAGTCACCTCCATGGTCCGCGGCCCAGGCTTGTGGCCACGGGCGAGTAAGTGTGCGTGGGGGACCGGTGGCGCCTGTTGAGCTGATCATGTCCTTTCTCTTCAGTCGGTCGTGAGCTGCCATGGTCCCGATGTGTGGGGGACACTGCGTCGGCCGCGAAATGCCTGCCTGGTTAGCATTCGCACTTCGCGCTTACTTGCATGGTCACCTATTCCTGTGGTGTGGTCAATACCGCTGAGTGGACTCGTTGGTACAGGTTGCCAACGACGCTGGGGGGGACGACACCTATGACAGAAGAGAGCAGATACCGGCAGATCTCTCGTGTCCTGCGCAAACAGATTCAAGACGGCACGTTGGAGCGGGGAGATCGCCTGCCTTCGGAAAAAGAGCTGGAAGACCGGTTCCGGGCCTCCCGCAACACGGTCAGGCTCGCCCTTGGCGTGCTGCGCAACCAAGGACTGATCGAAAGCCACCCCGGGCGGGGGCATTTCGTCCAGTCCGTCCTGCCCTTCACCTACCACGCCTCGCGCTACAGCGGTGTGGTGGAAGAGGAGATCCACGACACCGAGGCCGCCCAGTTGGGCGAGCTTCCCAGATCCGCCGTCGAGTTGCTGATCGAGAAGGCCACGGCCGGGGTCGCCAGCCGGCTGCACATCGACGAGGGCACGATGGTGGCGGTGCGCCGGGCCCACCGCTTCCGCAACAACCGGCCCTCGTCAGTGGAGACCGCCTACTACCCCATGGACATCGCCCGAGACAGTGAGCTGATGCTGCCCGAAGACCTTGGTCGCGGCGCCGTGAGTGTGCTCCAGGACCTGGGCCATTCCCAGGTCGGCCACGTCGACGAGCTACAGAGCCGCATGCCCTCCCCAGAAGAGGCGGCGAACCTGGACCTGCCTCCGGGAGTGCCGGTGCTGGAGCTGTACCGCACCGGCTTTTCTACGCAGCGGCCGATCCGACTCACCTGGACGGTGTTCGCGGGCAACAGCACCCGCTTCCAGTACGAGACTGGGGATGTCAGCGCCTATCACTCGGAGTGATCCACTGTCCCCACAGCGCATCGGCGTTGGGTGGCGGGGCTCAGCCCGCGCGGCGCCGGCGGTCGAGGAAGTCGTGGACCACATAGCTGCCCAACCGTGCTGTGTCGGGCCGCACCACCCGGCCCCCGTTGCGGCGCGCCACTTCGTCGACGAATTCTTCCAAGCGCGGGTCGTCGGCGAGCAGGAAGACGTTGAGCGCCGCCCCGCGTCTGGTCATCCGGTCGACTTCGGCCAGGGTCAGCGCCGTCGTGTCCTGCGACGGCGGCCATGTGAACGTCGCCTCGCCGTCGCGTTCCAAGTGAGCGGTGGGCTCGCCGTCGGTGACGATCAACACGATGGGCTCGAAGTCGGAGTGGCGGTCGAGATGGCGCCCGGCCAGCAGCAGCGCGTGCTGCAAGTTGGTGCCTTGGACCGGCTCCCACTCCAGCTCAGCCAGGCTCTCGGGAGCGAGCTCCCGCGCGTAGGCGTTAAACCCGATCACCTGCACCGCATCCTGCGGGAAACGTGTGGTCACCAGGGAGTGCAGTGCCATCGCCGTCTGCTTGGCGGTGCCCCACAGGTCGCGGCGCACCATGGAGTAAGACAGGTCGACGAGCAGGCACACCGCCGAGGCGTCGCGCCGCTCGGTCTCGGCCACCTCGAAGTCGTCGGCGCGCAGCCGCAACCGGCCCGGCGGGTCGCCGGGCGCGCGGCCACGGGTGGCGGCGTTGGCGAGCGTGCGCACGACGTCGAGCGGCTGCTCGTCACCGAAGCGCCACGGCCGGCTGGCCCCGGTCAGCTCTCCGGCCTGCCCCGAGTCGGCGGTGGAGTGCTGGCCGGGGCGGGCCACCGGCGAGGTGGCGAAGACCTCGCGCAGCGCGGTCTCTCCGAGTCGGCGCACGGCCTTGGGGGTCAGCTCCATGCGGTCGCGGCTGCCCCGCAGGAAGCCCTGGTCGCGCAGTTCCCGCTCCAGTTCGCGCAGCCGCGCGAGATCGTCGACGGCCGAGCGTCCCAGCGCGCGGCGCACGGCCTCCTCGTCGATGTCGTCCAGTCCCGCACCGGCGTAGTCCTGGCTCAGCGCCGTGTCGAGCTCGGCCAGCTCTCCGAGCTCTTCCAGGGCGGTCGTGGCATCACCCATGCCCATGCCTTCGGCGCCGTCCATCTCTTCGGTGCCCGACCAGGCCAGGTCCGGGCGACGCGATCGCAGCGCCCCCGAGAGCCGCTCCATCGCCTCGGTCAGCCCGGCCTCGGCCATGGTCTGGCCCATGAGGTCGGACAGTTCGGCCCGCTGCTCAGGGGTGAGCGAGTTCATCATCCGCTGCGCCGCCGCGGCCCGCTGCGCCAGCGAGTCGACAAGCTCGCCCAGGTTGCGTGGGTTGTCGGGGAAGAAGTCGCCGTATTCGGCCATGAAGCGGTCGAAGTCGGCCTGGGTGTGTTCCCCGCGGTCGTCGGCTTCCAGCATGGCGTTGAGCGCCTCGACCATCTCGCCCACCCGACGCATGTCTTCGGGCGAGCCGTTCGTCAGCGCCTCTTTCATCCCGCGAAACTGCGAGTCCAGGATCTCGCGCCGCAGCAGATCGCGCAGCTCCGCGAAACTGCGCCGTGCCGCTTCGGAGCGCCACTCGTAGTCGGCCAGGCGCCGCACCGCCGCGGCGGTGTCGGCGGGCAAGCTGTCGAGTTCGGATTCGCGCAGTCGCGCGTCGTCGGAGGGGTCGGGGAACAGTTCGGCGCGTTCCTGCCCCACCGCGCGATCCAGCAGCGCGCGCGCCTGTTCCAGCGTCCCGTCCAGCCGTCCGCTGGAACGCAGCCGTTCGCGCCGCTCGCGCACCTGGCGCAACAGGTCGTCGAGCCCGGACCTGCCCTGGGTGCCGCGGCGCAGCAGATCGCGCAGCGCTCGCAGGGGCCGGGCGCCCTCCATCACCGAACGGCCGAGCTCGTCGAGCGCGGCCCGTACGTCATAGGGCGGGGCGAGTGGATCGGGTCCGTCGTCGTACTCGCCGTAGCGGAAACGGCTCATCGCGGATAGCTCCCTCGGCTCTCCGGAGCGGGCCGCCGGCCCGGCCTGGTCAAGTCCGGTAAACGGTGCGGTCCTCGACGGTGTCCTTGGACAGCCGCCGGTTCAGATAGAGGCCTTCCAGCGCGAACTCCACCGCGGCGGCGGCATAGCCCGGAGTCTCGCCGGCGTCCTCGTCCTCGGGGGCGACCCGGGCCACCAGCTCAGCCAGCCCCGCCATGGGGCCCACTCGGTGCAGCAGCTCCATGCCGTCGACCAACTCGCCCGACTCCACCGAGGCGCCTTCGGAGAAGCGGTCGATGAGCCCGCCGAGGTCGACTCCGCCCAGCGTGCGCCGGAACGTCTCGGCAGTGGCGCGGCGCAGCAGGTGGTGGAGTACCTCCTCCTCGCGCCCCTCCTCACCGACCTCGAACTCCACCTTCCCCCGCAGGGTCTGGAGCATCGGCGGCAGGTCACACACCCGCGCCACCGGGTGCTCCTCACCCACCAGCGCGGCGCGGCGCGCCGCCGAGGCGGCCACGTTCTCGATGGCGGCCACGGCGAATCGCGCCGAGACCCCGGAACGGTCGTCGACAGCGGGCGACTCCCGTACCAGCCGCGCGAAGGTCGCCACGATCTCCAACAGGTGGGCCGGCACCGCCGGTCCGTGCGCCAGATCGGCCTCCTGCGCGATGAGGGCCATCTCGTCGGCCAGCTCCGGCGGGTAGTGGGTGCGGATCTCGGCGCCGAAGCGGTCCTTCAACGGGGTGATGATGCGACCGCGGTTGGTGTAGTCCTCGGGGTTGGCACTGGCCACCAGCAGCACATCGAGCGGGAGCCGCAGCGCGTAGCCGCGGATCTGCACGTCGCGTTCCTCAAGGACGTTGAGCAGCGCCACCTGGATGCGCGCGGCGAGATCGGGCAGCTCGTTAAGGCAGAACACCCCGCGGTTGGCGCGGGGCACCAGCCCGTAGTGCACGGTCTGCGGGTCTCCGAGACTGCGCCCCTCGGCCAGCCGAACGGGGTCGACGTCGCCGATGAGGTCGCCCACGCTGGTGTCGGGCGTAGCGAGCTTTTCGCCGTAACGGTCTTCGCGGTGGCGCCAGGCCACCGGCAGTTCTTCGCCGGCCTCAGCCGCCAGCGCGCGGCATTGGGCGCATTCGGGCGCGTACGGATGGTCGTTGATGGGGCAGCCGGCCACCACGGGACTCCACTCGTCGAGGAGCCCGACCAGCGTGCGGATCAGCCGAGTCTTGCCCTGGCCTCGCTCGCCCAGCAAGACGACGTCGTGGCCGGCGAGCAGCGCCCGCTCCAGATGGGGCAGCACGGTCGTGTCAAAACCGACGATGCCGGGAAAACGCCGGTCACCGTCGCGCATCCGGCGCAGCAGGTTCTCGCGGACCTCGTTTTTCACCGAACGGTGGACGTGTCCCGAGGAGCGCAGCGCGCCAAGGGTCGTAGGGGAGGAGCCGGAAGAGTCACTGGGGTGTGAAGTGGCAACGGACACGAGATCGAGTCTACGCATGCCGGCCAAGCGCGCCTATGGCTCTTGTCACTCCCGGCTGGGAGGCGGCCCGCCCGGAACATGACGAAATAGGAAGAGGCTCACGGGGGTTTCAGGGGATGTGGTTGCGAGTATGGTCCCAGCGACGGCACCGCGACTCGCACGGCCGCGACGACGACAAGGAGGCGACGGTGGCCCGTTTCGGCGACGCCCTGGCCACAGGTACCGACCTCGTGAGCGCGGCCGAACGCGCCGCCCTCGACGCGCTCGCCCAACTCGACGAGGCCGCCGACCTGATGTGCGTCTTTGTCAGCGGCACCGACCCCGAAGAGGTGCGCCTCGCCGGTGAGCGCGCCATGTCCCTGGCGGGCGGCGCCACCACCATCGGGTGCAGCTCCACCGGTGTCATCGGCGGTGGCCGCGCCGTCGAAGAGCAGGGCGGAGTCAGCGTGTGGGCGGCGGTTCTGCCCGAGGTCACCATCACGCCCTTCCAGCTCGACGCCGTCCCGGAAGAGGACCACATCGCCGTCATCGGCATGAGCGAGCCCTCCCCCGACGATCGCGCCATGCTGCTGCTCACCAACCCGTACGAATTCCCGGCCCACTCCTTCGTCCGGCGCTCGACCGAGGCGCTGGGCGGCCTGCCCATCGTCGGCGGCCTCGCCGGCGGCGTGCACGGCAGGGAGTCGGTCCGGCTGTTCTTGCAGGGCCACTTCGCCGACAACGGCGCCGTCGGGCTGCTCCTGGGCGGGCGCGGTGTCGTGGGCACCACCGTCAGCCAAGGGTGTCGGCCGATCGGTCCCGCAATGGCCGTCACCAAGGCCGAGGGCAACGTCGTGCTGGAACTCGCCGGCACACCGGCCTATGAACGGTTGGAGAGCCTGGTCAACTCCCTTCCCGAGCAGGAGCAGGATCTGGCCGCCCAAGGGCTGCACATCGGTATCGCTATGGACGAGTACGCCGATGAGTACGAGCGCGGCGACTTCCTCATTCGCGGCGTCATCGGCGCCGACCCCGAGATGGGCTCCATCAGTATCAGCGACGTTGTCGAGGTCGGCCAGACGGTGCGGTTCCAGGTCCGCGATACCGACACCGCCGAGGCCGACCTGATGGAGCGGCTACGCGCCTTCAGCGCAGGTACCGGTGCTCGCGCCTCAGCGGCGTTGCTGTTCTCCTGCAACGGCCGGGGCGCCACCATGTTCCCCTCGGCCGACCACGATGTTCGGTGCGTGCGCCAGGCGCTGGGGATCAGCCCGGTCACCGGCTTTTTCGCCGCTGGCGAGATCGGGCCGGTGGCCGGTCGCAACCATGTCCACAGCTTCACCGCCTGCCTGCTGGCGTTCGAGCACTGAAAGGCGAGGGGCCGGTTCGCCGGGCTCGTCTGCCGGGCGGCGGTCTTAGGAGTCGCGGGTGCGGATCACCAGGGTGTGGCACATCTTGTCGTGCAGCGCTTGAGCGCGCGACGTGTCGGCGAGCACCCAGGCGCAGTCGATGAGCAGGAACACCCACCCGATGACCCACACCGAGTGGGGCAGGCCGAACACGGCGGCGCGTCCGGCCGTCTGCCCCTGTCGTACTCGGCCGCCGTCAGTACGGACCACCTTGAGTCCCAGCAGCGCTTTGCCGAGGGTTCTGCCCCACGCGATGTGGCAGAACCAGTCGTAGAAGAACACCACGAGACCCAAGCCGAAGAGGATCAGCACGCCCACGGCGGTGTCGAAGTCCTCGGAGGTGTAGTGCCGCGCTGAGGGTTCTATGAGGAAGACACCGATGAGGAGGACGAGCAGCAGCACGAACGCCAGGACGCTCACAGCGATGCCGTCGATGAGCCGCGCGCCCAGCCGAGAGCCGAAGCTCGCGATTCTCGGCCCGGTGGCCATCCCCGCGACGCCGGCCTGCCACCCGCCCGCGCCGTAGGGCGGGCGAGGAGGCTGGCTCGGGGGTGGCGGGGGGCCACCATAGGAGGAAGGTGGGTACTGCCAGGGTTGGTTGCTCACCTGAGCATTATCTGCACACCACCGGCGTACCGGAAGGTGAATTCTCCGATAGCTGCTCCCCGCTGGCGTCTTATCCCCGAATGACGCAGGTTTTGCCCGCTTTGTCGTGGATCGCCTGCTGGTAGGGCTGGTCCCACAGCGGCCACAGGCCGTCGAGCAGGCCACCGAACGGGATACACGCCATGCCCGCGAAGACGAGGTAGCGTAGCGCTGCGGCGCCTGCACTGGGCGGCTGTCCGGTCGCCAACGAGACCGCCCTGATCCCGACGGCGGCCTTGCCCAGTGTCTTGCCCCAGCGCATCGTCGGTAGCCAGAAATAGCAGAACTGTCCGAAGAGCGACAGGCCGATGGCGACCACGAGCAGCACGAAGAAGACGGGCGGCAGCGTGTCGCTGTCCATGCCTGTCGGATCGATGGCGAAGCTCAATCCCGTGGCGCCCAGCGTGGTCACGAACATCAGCGCATAGACCAGGATGACGCTGACGATGGCGTCGATGATGTAGGCCCCCAAGCGCAGGCCCCACGTGGCCAACTCTGGCCCTTGGGCCGGGCCGTAAGGCGGCTGTTGGGGGGAGCCGTAGCCCACGGGCTGGTACCCGCCGGTGGCGGGAGGTGGGTAGGGGGTGCCTGCCGGGGGCCCCATCTGGGGCTGGGGGCCGTAAGAGCCGTAAGAATCGTGCACGGTGATCGATGTTCCTTTTGTGGTTACTGCGAACCGCAAAATTGTGTCGACAACCGGACCGAATCGTCCAATGTGCCGCACGCTCGCTACCCAACGCGGAAGGGGGTGGCCGAGAGCCACCCCCTTCCCGCATGTCGCCTCGGGACTCTAGGCCTCCCCGTAGGGAACGGCGTCGATGATCTCGACCGTGGCGTTGCGCCCGTTGGGCAGGGGATAGGTGACTTTCTCACCGATCTTCTTGCCGTTGATGGCGCCGCCCAGTGGCGACTTGGGGGAGTAGACATCGATCGGTGCGCCGCTCTCCTCACGCGAGGCGAGCAGGAAGGTGACCTCGTCGTCGTCACCCTCGAATTTGATGGTCACGGTCATACCGGGACCGACGACACCCGCGCTTCGAGGAGCCTCGCCGACACGCGCATTATTCAAGATCTGCTGCAATTGAATGATGCGCGCCTCGATCTTTCCCTGCTCCTCCTTGGCGGCGTGGTAACCGCCGTTCTCACGCAGGTCGCCCTCTTCGCGCGCGGCTTCGATCCGATCGGCGATCTCGATGCGACCAGGTCCCGAGAGGTGCTCCAGCTCCGCTGTGAGCCGGTCGTACGCCTCCTGCGTCAGCCAGGTGACGTTGTCATCGCGGGTCTCGGTCACGGGAACTCCCTCGTGCATCTAGGGACTGCGTCCCCTCTCGAACGCAGTTGAACTTACGAGATTAGCACCGTGCCCTCCGTCCACCAGGGTTATGAAACCCTGCCTCACCAGGCCACGAGCGTGCCACCGTCGCGCTCGTGCGCGGGTTATGCCCCTAAGGATCGCTGGTGACGCGCTCGGGGAACCGGCGGCGCTGCCGGTGAACGGAGGAGTAGTGCCAGCTAAACGGTGTGGGGATTACGGGCAATCAATCTGCGGCTTCGCTATCTCGACCCTGTTCCCTGCATGAGACGACTTCAACCGTTGCCGCTTGCCTGATCGTCTCGATCTCCGCCCGTACCGTGTGCAGCCCCGGGTTGACGGAGACCTCTTTTTGTCCCACACGCACATGCCGGCTGTCGGTGGCGGTGATCAAGCACAGCGCTGGCTTGGCTGTGTTGACCTCGAAGCTTATGGCCGCCTGCTCGGCTGAGTCGACCTGCCATGTCAGTGTCTGATACGACACCTGCCCGAATGTGCCGCTGTAGTTCATCAGCGCGATCCCCCAACCAACGGTGAAGACAGTCGCCACGATCACCGCCATGAAGAAGAACACCGGACGGTTCCCGAGACGACGCTGTCCTTGGGGCCGCTCGGTGTCGGATGTGGAGGTGCGGGGTGTGGACGGCATACGGGAATCTCCGAACGTGGGATCTACGTTGTCTAAGATAGCTCCGGCTCAGCAGGTGCCGCGTCGCCCATACCGGAACTTGCTCCGGCCTCAGGCCATCGCCGGGCCGCCATGCCGGAGCAGTTCACATCGGCTTCACTACTCACCCGAGGGATTCTTCCGTGCCCGAGCGCTTGCGACTAATGGCTGTGCATGCCCACCCCGATGATGAGTCCAGCAAGGGCGCAGCGACGATGGTGCGCTACGTCAATGAGGGAGCCGAGGTGCTCGTGGTCACTCTCACAGGTGGCGAGCGTGGTTCTATCCTCAACCCTGCTATGGACCGGCCCGAAATCCGCGAGAACATCGCCGAGGTGCGCCGTGACGAGATGGCCGAGGCCCGCCGTATTCTCGGCGTCGAGCAAGAGTTCGCCGGCTTCGTCGATTCCGGCCTGCCCGAGGGCGACCCCCCGCCGCCGCTACCCGAGGGGTGCTTCGCACTGCAACCTTTGAACGTCGCGGCCGAGCCCCTGGTGCGCTCGATCCGCTCCTTCCGCCCCCACGTCGTCACCACCTACGACGAGAAGGGCGGCTACCCCCACCCCGACCACATCATGTGCAACAAGGTTTCCGTCGAGGCGTTCGAGGCCGCCGGCGACCCCGACCGCTACCCCGAGTCCGGTCAACCGTGGCAGCCCCTCAAGCTCTACTACCACGTTTCCTTCCCCCGCCAACGCTTCAAGCGCATCGCCGAATTGATGGACAAGCGGGGATTGGAGAACCCGTTCGCCGACTTCATGGAGCGGATCAAAGAGCGTAAGCTCACAGAGTGGGAGATCACCACGCAGGTCGAGTGCGACGAGTACTTCGAGACGCGCGACCGCGCCCTCATCGCCCACGCCACCCAGATCGACCCCAACAGTTTCTGGTTCGCCGTGCCGCTCGACATTCAAAGCGAAGCCTGGCCCTATGAGGACTACCACCTGGCCCGCTCGCTGGTCGACACCGATGTGCCCGAAGACGACCTCTTCGCAGGGGTGCGCGAAACGGTGGAAACATGACAGGTATGAACGCCTTAGCGATCGCGCTCGCCGACAGCGAGGTCATGGCCGACACCGTCACACCTGGCGTGCTCGGTTTCCTGATCGTGGCCGCCATCGGCGCAGCGCTGTACTTCCTCATGAAGAACATGCGTAAACACATGCAGATAGCGCGCTCCAGCGACTTCGCCCAGTCCACCGGCCGCGACAGCGACCACGACAACGACCAAGGCTGACGCGCTTTTTTAGCCCCGGCGCCTCCAACGGCGCCGGGGCGAGGAACTGCTCGCGTGCAGCGCTGCCCGCACCGGTCGGCGCTTGGCGTCGGCAGACGCGCGCCGCGGCCACACGCTCCGGCCATCCGGACCCGAACGCGAACCAACGCGGGGCGGCGTGTGTCGTTGCGAATTCCTCGGGCAGAGTGGGGGCATGTCGAATCGTCTCGCCACGGCCACCAGCCCCTACCTGCTCCAGCACGCCGACAACCCGGTGGACTGGTTTCCCTGGGGCGATGAAGCGTTCGCCGAGGCACGGCAGCGCGACGTCCCTGTCCTGCTCTCCGTCGGCTACGCGGCCTGCCATTGGTGCCACGTCATGGCACACGAGTCGTTCGAGGACCCGCAGACCGCGGAGTTGATGAACGCCAATTTCGTCAACGTCAAGGTCGACCGGGAGGAGCGCCCCGACGTCGACGCCGTCTACCTTGAAGCCACCCAAGCCATGACAGGCCAGGCCGGCTGGCCTATGACCGCCTTCCTCACCCCCGAAGGCGCACCTTTCTACTGCGGCACCTACTTCCCCCGCGACCACTTCCACCGTCTCCTGGCCGGCGTCACCCAGGCGTGGAACAACAAGCGCGACGACGTCCTTGAGCAGGGCCGCCGGATCGTCGATGCGCTCGCCGCGCCACGCACCCCGGGAACCGGGCCGGCCCCCACCTCCGAAGACCTTGACGAGGCGGTGCGCGTCCTCGCCGATACCTACGACAACGTCAACGGTGGCTACGGCACCTCCCCCAAATTCCCGCCAGCCATGGTCATGGAGTTCCTGCTGCGCCACCATGCCCGCACCGGCGGTGCCGATACCGACACCTCAGCCCTGCACATGGCCACCCACACCGCCCATGCCATGGCCCGGGGCGGGATGTACGACCAGCTCGGCGGCGGCTTCGCTCGGTATTCGGTCGATGCCCAGTGGATCGTGCCCCACTTCGAGAAGATGCTCTACGACAACGCGCTCCTCGCCCGCGCCTACGCCCACCTGTGGCGCGCCACCGGCGACGAGACGGCCAAGCGAGTGGCGGTGGAGACGTGCGACTGGATGGTCGCCGACCTGCTCACCCCCCAGGGCGGCTTCGCCTCTGCCCTCGACGCCGACAGCGAGGGGGAAGAGGGGCGCTACTACGTGTGGACCCCTGCCCAGCTGCGTGAGGTCTTGGGGCCCGACGACGGGGCGTGGGCAGCCGAAGTGTTCGGCGTCACCGAAGCCGGCACGTTCGAGCGCGGCCGTTCCGTGCTGCGCCTGCCCGAAGCGAGCCGTCCGCGGGAAGAACCCGAGCGCTACGCCCGTGTGCGCGCCCAACTGCTCGCCGCCCGCGCCACCCGCGTCGCCCCCGCGCGCGATGACAAGGTGGTAGCGGCCTGGAACGGGCTGGCAATCGCGGCTCTGGCCGAGACGGGGGCGCTGTTAGCGCGCCCGGATCTGGTGGAGCGCGCCCGCGCCACCGCGCGGCTCCTCACCGACCTGCACATCCGTGACGGTCGGATCGTGCGCACGTCACGCGACGGCGTCGCTGGGGACAGCGCCGGCGTGCTGGAAGACTACGCTGATGTCGCCGAAGGTCTGCTCGTGCTGCACGGCGTCACCGGCGAGCCGGAGTGGGTCGCCACGGCCGGCGAGCTGCTCGACGCGGTGCTGCGCCACTTTCCCGACGGCAACGGCGGCTTCTACGACACCGCTGACGACGCCGAGGCCCTGTTCAACCGCCCCCAGGACCCCACCGACAACGCCACCCCCTCGGGCGCGTTCGCGGCTGCGGGCGCCCTGGCCAGTTACGCGGCCCTCACCGGGTCCCCGCGCCACCGCGACGCGACTGCCGCGGCGTTGGCGCCGGTCACCACACTGGCCCGCAAGGTGCCGCGCTTTGCCGGGTGGGGGATGGCAGTCGCCGAGGCTTTCCTTTCAGGGCCCCTGGAGATCGCGGTGGTCGGCTCCGAGGCCGATCCCGACACCGACAGTCTGCACCGTGCGGCCCTCATGGCTGTGGCCCCTGGCGCCGTGGTCAGCCGCGGCGACGGTCACGACGATAAGGGGATCGGGCTGCTCCGTGATCGCCCCTTGGTGGCGGGCCAGCCGGCAGCCTACGTGTGTACCGGTTTCACCTGCCGAGCTCCCGTGACCACCGTGGCGGAACTCCGCGAGGAGGTTGGTGCGGCCTAGCCATACGCTGGGCGCCCTTCCGGAGGCAGTCTCGTCAGCCCGTCAGGGGGCCGTGGGGCGGGGCCGTATGGGGCTGGGACCGTGGCGTCCTCCCGACCCCAGGGCGACGGGGAGAACTCGGCTCTCATCGTTACCGGATGTGTGCTTCTCCCGGTAGCGAGCGAGACCGAACGGGAAATACGAGAAAAAACCGTTGACTTGCTCCCCGTGGTGAACGAGGGGGGTTCCGACTGTGCCTGAGGGGACGGTTCCGCTCACGAGGGCTGCCTCACGGCAGCGGTTTCCCGCTTGGTCGCCGACTGCGGACGGGAGGTCCCGTGCCGTCTGCCACCGGTTCCACAGGCCTCGCCCGCGTGGTCGCGGGCTGCGGCTCGACCAGCCGCAACGACACCGCCGACACCTCGGACAAAACCCCAACTCGCCGGTCTTCTTCCACCGGCTCAGCGCCGCATCGGTCCGAGCATAGGAGGTCTGCTCGCCGCGTTCGTGCCAGGCGGTGTGGCGCTGGGCCAGGGTCGTGTGCCACATCAGCCGCACACACCCGAACGTGCGCCCCAACGGGGCCGCCTGCTCGGGGGGCGGACAGGCCCGGCGCTTGTACGTCATCCGCACCTCCCGCTTGTACAGAAGGAAACGACATGAACACACCACGCACCGGATTTCTCCCCGACATGAAAGCCGGGGCATCCCCCGGAAGAAACGGTGAACCTGGCGCGGCCCGCGTGCGTGTAATTGGAGAAAGGACGGGCTGTCGACAGGAGAGGGGCCAGTATGGGAGATAGCAACCATTCCTTCAGCGCGGCGCGCCAGGACCACGACCCCGGTTCCTCCCAGCAGGGGCGGGCCGGTGGCGGACCCGCTACGGCCGCCACCGCTGGAAGCGGTGTCGAGGAGCTGGTCAGGCGAGCGCGCGGTGGGGACCGCCGGGCGCTGGAACTCCTGCTGCGGCGGATTCGGCCGGAGGTCTTGCGTCGCTGCGCTCGTTTTTTGCCCTATCGGCAGGACGCCCAAGAGGCGTGCCGCCAGGCGCTCGCCCGCGTCGCTTCCGGGATCGAACGCTGCGCTGACGATTCGCGGTTCACCACCTGGCTGTATACGGTGGTGTCGAACTCGGCGCGCCAGACCTACCGGTCGATGAAGCAGCGTGCCGCTGTCGCGCCCGCTGAAGCCGGGCGGGCACCATGCCAGCGCGATCCGCGTACCACCAGTGTCATCGCTGGCTCGCGCGTGGAACTGCTGGATGTGCTCGACCAGTTGGAGCGGGAGCGTCCCGGCCTCGTGGCGCCACTGGTGCTGCGGGATCTCTGCCAGATGGACTACAGCGAGATCGCCGCTGAGCTGCGGGTGGCTCCGAACACGGTCAAGGCGCGGGTCCAACAGGGGCGCAACCTCGTGCGGAGATCGCTGGCCATGACATAGTCCGGTGAGCGGCCTATGGTAGAGGAGCCCCTGTCGCGTGGAACATCGGGGCCCGCGTTCCGTTGGCAGCCAGCGCTCTCGCGCGCGGGCGCATGGTCGTGCCCGGGCCTTCGCTCGTCATCCCTTTTCGAAGGCTCCTCTCAATACCAGCGAAAGGTAGCTTCTCATGGGGCTGCGTGATCCCCTGTACTGGCTCTACGAGCGGCGTCTGGAGCGCAAGCTCGGCAGCTACGAGATCCCCAAACATGTCGGCGTCATTCTCGACGGTAACCGCCGTTGGGCCAGGACGAGCGGACTCGCCAACATCAACAAGGGGCACCAAGCCGGAGCGGAGAAGATCTTTGAACTGCTCGGCTGGTGTAACGAAGTGGGTGTGCAGGTCGTTACGATGTGGCTGCTGTCCACGGACAATCTCTCCCGCCCCCGCGAGGAGCTCGACCCCCTGCTGCGCATCATCGAGGACACGGTGCGCAGGCTGGGCCGCGAGGGGTGGCGCGTCAACCCTATGGGGGCGCTGGATCTGCTGCCCGATCCCACTGCTCGTGCCCTGAAAGAAGCCGCTTCGGCCACATCCGGTTACCCGGGCCTGATTGTGAACGTCGCGGTTGGGTACGGAGGTAGACGTGAGATCGCCGATGCGGTGCGGGCGCTCTTGTACGCCGAGTCGGCCAAGGGCACCAGCATCGAGGAGCTCGCCGAGCGCCTCGATTCGGAGCACATCGCCCAGCATCTCTATACCCGTGGCCAACCCGACCCGGATCTGCTTATCCGGACCTCGGGAGAGCAGCGCCTGTCTGGCTTCCTGCTCTGGCAGAGCGCGCACTCGGAGTTCTACTTCTGTGAGGTCTTCTGGCCCGCATTCCGGAAAGTGGAATTCCTGCGCGCACTGCGCTCTTATGGCGCGCGGAATCGACGTTTCGGCTCATGAGCGAGGCTGTACCCCTCCCCACACCGCTGTCTACCGGAAGGTCATCGCAGTAACCCGCTGTTCACGCATCGGGCTTTTCCAGGGGCTTGCTCTTTGTTCCGAGCCGGGTACCGTCGAACACAGTGGATGGTGCGCATCCATCCGCTCGGGAGGCCCCGACTCATTGCTAGTTCTGGTTTGTGCGGAACTTAATTTGACGAGGGCCGGTCCCGGCCCTTGCGGGGCTGGTCCCGGTCCTTGGAATCCCGTGAGTCGAGGGCGCCCCCGCGGCGCTCAAGGGGAGAACGAGTGGCTAGTACCTCGATCCACCGCCGCGACCTTCCGTACCCCACCCCCTCGCTTGAGGGGGAGCGGCGCACCTACGTGCTCGACACCAGCGTGTTGCTGGCCGATCCCATGTCGATCACCCGTTTCGCTGAGCACGAGGTCGTCCTACCGATCGTGGTCATCACCGAGCTTGAGAGTAAGCGCTACCACCCCGAGCTCGGGTACTTCGCGCGTGAGGCGCTGCGCAAGCTAGACGATCTCCGGATCACCCACGGCAGCCTTGACGTTCCGGTTCCGGTCAACCCTGAGGGCGGCACTCTTCGCGTGGAGCTCAACCACAGCGATCCGAGCATTCTGCCTGCGGGTTTTCGCCTCGGCGACAACGACACCCGGATACTGACGGTCGCGCGCAACCTCGCGGGCAAGGACGGGGAGGCCGCCGAGGTCATCCTGGTCAGCAAGGATCTGCCCATGCGGATCAAGGCCGCTTCGATCGGGCTCGACGCCGACGAGTACCGCGCCGAGCTGGCCATCGAGCATGGCTGGACTGGCATGGCCGAATTGGAGGTTCCCGCCCACGAGGTGCAGGAACTCTTCGACAACGGCACTGCCGACATTGAGGCGGCCCGTGACCTGCCGTGCCACACCGGGCTCATGCTCCTGTCGGAGCGGGGCAAGGCGCTGGGACGGGTGCTGCCCGACAAGTCGGTGAAGGTGGTGCGCGGCGAACGCGACGTGTTCGGCCTGCACGGGCGCAGCGCCGAGCAGCGCATCGCCCTCGACCTGCTCACCGATCCCGAGGTCGGCATCGTGTCGCTGGGCGGACGCGCCGGAACCGGCAAGTCGGCGCTTGCCCTGTGCGCCGGGCTGGAGGCCGTACTGGAACGCCACCAGCACCGCAAAGTCGTGGTGTTTCGCCCGCTCTACGCGGTGGGTGGCCAGGATTTGGGCTACCTGCCCGGCAGCGAGTACGAGAAGATGTCGCCGTGGTCGCAGGCTGTCCACGACACCCTCTCGGCGGTAACCAACCAGAACGTCATCGACGAGGTGATCGACCGCGGGATGCTGGAAGTCCTGCCGCTGACGCACATCCGGGGCCGCTCGCTGCACGACTCTTTCGTCATCGTCGATGAGGCGCAGTCACTGGAACGTGGCGTGCTGCTGACCGTGCTCTCTCGAGTCGGGGAAAACTCCCGTGTGGTGCTCACCCACGACGTCGCCCAACGCGACAACCTGCGCGTGGGCCGCTACGACGGTGTCGTGGCGGTGATCGAGAAACTCAAGGGTCACCCGTTGTTCTCCCACATCACCCTGAACCGCTCCGAGCGCTCGCCCATCGCGGCGCTGGTCACAGAGATGCTGGGCTCCTGACCCGCGCGCCCGGCCGCGCCGCTCCCGGCGCGGCCGGGCCCCACCACGGCCGAAGCTGTGGGGAGCCGTTTCCCTTCTTTGGGAGCGCGGTCGCCGCGCGCAGCGCCGCCGCCCGGCCCGTGGTCGGCTCCTCCGGCGCCCGGCCCCCGAAGGACGCCGCCCCCTCCGCCGGTGTCCCGGCGGGCGCCGGAGGAGGTCAATCCATGTCGCTCAGTACGCGGCCCAGCCGCCGCAGGTCGCGCAGCCGCCGCTCGTAGCGGGCACCGACCAGCAGCAGCGCGACCCCCGCGGCGCCCACGGGTATCCAGTTCGGCAGCGCCACCACGATCTCCCACAGCGGCGGCCCCACCGCCTTGCCCGTGGCCAGCACCAGCACCACACCGCCGATCAGCAGCGGTGCCTGGAGCCGCCAGCGTGCCCCACACAGCGTCACTGTCAGCGCCACCGCCCCCAGTGCCGCCACCCGCCACGGTTCGGCCGGTACCGCGTAGCCCACCACCAGCCCGGGCACCAGCAGCAGTCCAAGGCCGGGGCCGTAGGCCAGCCACGTGCTCGTGCCGGTCCGGCGCCGCCGCCACTCTCGCCCCACCGCCAGCGCGGCCAGCGCCGGAAGCGCGGTGTAGGGCTCGGGGGCCGCCACCCCCACCCATCCCAGGAACAGCCACAGCGCGGCCAGCAGCAGCGTCGCACCCACCACACCGAACCACCAGCGGCCCTGCCGCGCCGCGCCCGCCAGGGCGATCGCCCCCAGACACGCCAGCGCCAGGCTCGTCAACTCCAGTCGGGTCCCGCCCGCGAAGGTCAACGCGATCGAAGCCGCCGCGAGCACGCCAAGCGACACCTCCGCGGCCACCACAACGGAGCGCTCCAACCGCACCACGCCGATCGTCGCCATGACAGCGGCGATCACCGCGATCGGCGCCAGCGCCGCCACGTCCGCCCGCGCCCCCAGCGCCAACGGCAGCGTCAGCGCGAACGCCCCGGTGGCCACTGTGGCGACCGCGGTGGCCCCCGCCACGAACGCCACCGGCTGCGGCAGCCTCTCGACGCCGGCGCGCCCCGTCTCGGCCATGAACGAGCACAGAGCCGGCCCCGTAGCGGCGATCACCGCCACCATGCCCAGCGTTACCAGCGTCGCCGGCCGCTCGGCCAGGCCCCACGCCACTGCCATCGACGCCGGCCACAGCGCCGCACCCCCCGACAGCGCGGCCAGCCTCGGCCGGGTGGTGAGCGTGCCCGCCCCCACCAGCGCGGTCGCCACGAACAACAGCCACCCCAACGCCACCCCGTAGGTCAAGCCCACCGTGGTCGCGTAGGGCGCCAACACCGGTGTGGCCAGCAGCACTGCCGCATGCGGCAGCAGCCGCGGCCGGCGGCCTCGCACCAGCAGCAGCGCCCCCAGCGCCACCGCGGCCACCACCACCGGCAGCGACGCCTCACCGTTCACGGCTGCCGCCCCCGGAGTCACCACCTCATCGGCGGGAGTGAGCATCCCCGCAGCGCCCGTCCCACGCCACACCGCGCTCAACCACGTGTACGGGCCGACCAGCACCAGCAGCAGTCGGTCGGCCACTGTGGCCAGCGCCACAGCCATCGTCGCCACGCCCACGCCGGCGAGCACCGTCGCCGCTCGCCGGCGCAGCGAGACCGTCAACGCCAGCAGCACGAGCGCCGCTCCGGCCCACACCAGCCCCGGCGAGGCCGGTGACCCGGCCCCCAGCATCGGAGCCAAGACCACCGTGGCCAGACCACCCCCGATCAGGCCGCCCCGCTGGTGCGGCCGTTGCCGTAGCGCGTCGATCCGCGCCACCGCCGCCACAGCCCCCGCCAAGGCCAACGCCAGGAACGGCTGCCGCCGCGGGTCGGCGCTCACCCCTGCATAGGGCAGTGCCGCCGAGCACGTCAGTACGGTCACAGTCACCCCGAACGCCGCCAGCGCCGTAAGCGACCGGACGGCGCCGGGCGCGCTCTGCCTGGTCCCGGCCGTGAACAGGGTCGCGGCGAGCACCGCGGCCCCGCTGACGCCGCTCAGGACCGCGATCGTGCGCACCGGATCGGTCAGCGCCCAGCCCGCTCCCAGTAGCGCCACGGCGGCGCCGGTCCACACAGCCGCGTGCGCACCCCAGCCGCCGGCCGCGGTCGCGCGCAGCCACAGCAGAGTACTCGTGGCCACGAGGATCGCCAGCCCAGCATCATGGGCCACCGGCAGGTGTGTCACCAGCAGCGGCGCCATCGCCCCCGCCGCGACGATCGGCGCCGTCGTCCCCACCCGGTGCCCGCGCCCCACGGCCGGCGCCATCGCCACGACCAGCAGCGCCACGGCACAGCTCAGCAGGAACACCGGCCCCGCCGGGGCACCGGCCATCGCCAACCCCTCCGCCCCCGTATCGCCGCGCCACGGGTCCATCACCGTGGACAGGGGGCCGGCCGCTGTCGCGGCGATCGCGGCGGCAACCACCAGCAGCGCGCTAACCGCGGTCCCGCCGGCGCTCGCGGCCAGCACCATCCGCGTGCGCGCAAGCCGCCACCGGCGCAGCCGCGCCGCCCCGCCCGGGAGCCGGTACCCGGCCGGTCCGGTGAGCCGCTGGGCCCCGAGCGTGCCCTCCGCCGCGGGAGCGTCGGCGGCGCCGGGGGAGTGCCCCCACCCTCCGCTGTCCGCCTTGCCCGCAGCGAAGCGGTCGCGCTGCCACCACTGTGCCTGCGTGTGGGTCGCCGCAACGAGCGCCAGGAGAGCGCTGACCGCCACCGGCAGCGCTGCCATGGGGGCGCTGCCGCTGCCCGCGGCCACGCTCACCGCGACCGTCGCCGGCAGCACCGCCGCCGCGTCGAGGGCCCCGACCTGGATTCCGCGCCGGCGTCCCAGCGCCAGGATCGTGGCTGTCCCCACGGCCAGCGCCGCCACCGCCAGCATCGCCAGCGCCGGCACCCCCGCCGTGGGCACCCCCAGAACCATCGCGGCCGAGGGCGGCGACGACGCGAGGAACCCGGCACCCACCAGGGCGGTCACCAGCGTCACCGCCCCCGCCGCGCAACCGGCCCGCAGCCGCGGCGCCGTCGCCGGCACCCCCGCGGTCACGGTGGCTGCCGCGAGACACGACAGCACTGCGATCGTCGCTGCGGCACCACTCAGCCCGGCGCCGACAGCCAGCACCGACACCGCCCCCGCCAGCAGGGCGGCGCTGTCGCGGCGCGCCCCCCATCCCATCGGCGTGTCGCGGTCGGCCGCCACCGCCACCGCGATCCCCCCGACAGCCACAGCCGTAACCAGTGCGACTGTGCCCCAACCGGGCAGCCACACCGCCCCAACCAGTCCCACCAGCGCCGCCAGCGCCGCGCAGTCGAACAACCAGTCGCTGCGCGTCCGTCGCCACGCGCCCCAGCCGGCGACCGTGGCGGCAACGAGCACGACGGCGGCTGTGACCCCGGCATCGGGCTGTCCCTCCGCCACCGTGATCACAGTCCCCTGCCACGGCGATCCGAACCACAACAGGTGCCCGACCGTGGCGTGGATCAGCAGCGGCAACGCCAGCGCCGTCGTCGCGGCCAGCGCGCAGCACGCGGCGACCTCCGCGCCGCGGCGCGTCTCGCCCTGTAGCCGGGCCGCAGCCACTGTTATGGCGGCTCCCGAGGTCGCCAGCGCCGTCACCGTCCAGCCGGCCGGCAGGGGGCTGGCAGCCGTCAGCACAACGGGAACGGCACCCCACGCCAGCATGGCCGCGCACCAGAACGCCGCTCGGCCACGCGCGGCTCCGGGCAGCGCCAACGCGGCGGCGGCGCCGGCCAGCACCAGCGCCGTCGCCGCCGCAAGAGCGGCCGGGGAGGCCAGGGGGACGGCCGTGCCGGGAGCCGCCATCGCGACGTATCCGGCCCGCGCCAGTAGCCACACGGGCCAGGCCGTCCCCAGGCACCCGGTCACCGCGGCCAGGCCAAGCGCCAAAGAGCGCAACCGCCCCCGCCCCAGCCACCGGGCCAGCGCCACGTCCCCCAAAGTCGTCAGGAGCACGGCGGTCGGCACCCACGTGGTGTCGGTGCCCAGCGCCGCCATAGCCAGGACCGTCACTGGCTGGGCCAGTACCACCGCCACCGCGCGCGGACCACGCAGCCGGACCCGCCACCCGTAGTAGCCCAGGAGCCCGGCGATGAGGGCCGCCGCCGTGGCGGCGTAACCGAACGGGTCGAGCCCCGATCCGATGAACCGCCATAACGCGAAGGCATCCAGGGCCAGGAGCACCGCGGCCAGGGCCCCAGCGGTTTCGGCGGTGGCACCCATGCCGCGCCGGCGCAACGGCACGGCACAGGAGGCGGTCGCCACCGTGACCCCTGCCAGGATCGCCGACTGGCCCCCGATACCGATGCGATCCCAGGTGACCACGGTGAACACCACCGCGGCGATCGCTACCAGCAGCCCGCCCAGCGCCAGCAGCGTGTTTTGCACCGACCGCGCCGTGATCTCCCGGGGTGGGCGCGGCGCGCGCCCTGCCGCCGGCGCGTCGGCGAGTGGTGGGGCCGGTGGCGCCGCCGGCGCGGCGACCGGTGCGGAGGAGCCGGCTGGGGCGTGTCGCGCCGGCGCTCCCTGGGCCTCGTGCGCTGCGGTGGCGCTCCGGTCGCGAGCGTGGGAGACAGCGGCGCGGCGAGCGGCGCGTTCGGCGCGCAGCCGTTCCAGGAGCGCGGCGTGCTCCGCTAGCAGGTTCGCTCGGTCCCGTTCAAGCCGGTACAGCGCGTCCGTCACCTGGAGTAGCCGCGCGGCCTCGCGGCCGGCCAGCGGCAGCCCGCACGTGCGGCAGTCCCCAGCCGAAGGAGGCACGGGGGTCGCGCACTCCGGGCAGCGCGGAAGAGGCGGGGAGGCGTTCATACCTGCCACGCTGCCAGCCGGCACGAGCACGCACCATCGTGTCGAGTACTCAGATCGCGTGAGTACCCCATCTCACCGCATTTTCCTTAACATCACAATATGTAGTTATATGCTAGGCAAAAAGGGTATTAATGTTCACTTTAGGTAGTGTGACATATATCATGGGCAGTTTTGTGTTACACGTCCGTGATCGTGCTGCAAGGTAGGCTTCGGCCTACCAAGGCCCCAGCGCGCGGGCTCGTAGCCTGCCCCCAGCGATTCGCTCTCCCGTGCGCGGCGATCTCCAGCGCTACCCCGCCCGCCGGCGGCAACAGCACGCTCCCCCTGAGAGCGTTCCCCTCGCGTCGGAGATCGTGCCACCCCCTCCGGCAAGCGACACGCGAAAGGCAGTTCCCTTGCTACGTAACGCCTTCCCGCTCCGTTCTCGCCGCGGGCGAGATCGCGCCACCTCTCCGGGCAAGCGGCGAGCGAAAGGGCAGTTCTCGCTGCGGAGCGCTCTCTCCCTGGCGTCTCGCCGGGGCAAGAAACGTGTCGCCTCGGCCAAGCGAGGCAGCGGCGGACGGTTCCTGCCCCGCACCCGGGGCACGCTGTGGGCCGTTACCGCCGCCGCCTCGGTCATGGTGGTGGCCGGCGCGGTGCTCGCCGCGATCGTCCTCATGGGAGACATGGACACCACCCCGGGCTCCGAGCAGGCGGCGGCCGACATGCGGGCCCTTCCCACCGTCTCGGAATCCGCCGCCTCGGAGTCCCCCTTCTTCCCCAAAACCCAGGAGACGGCCGAGGAAAACCTGGCCGCGCGCCTCGACGAAGCCAGGAAGAAGCGCCAGGAGGCCGTCGACTCCGCTAGGAGCGGCGCTGCCGCCGACGTCGCGGCCGAGCAGGAGGAAGAAGAGGAAGAGCCCGAGGAGGACACCGGCTCCGACGACACCGACGGCCCCGAGTACTCCGGTGACCCCAAGAGCATCGCCCAGGCCATGCTCGCCGACTACGGCTGGAGCGCCGACCAGTTCAATTGCCTGGAACCGCTCTGGGAGAAGGAGAGCAACTGGGACCACACGGCACGCAACCCCAGTTCGGGCGCCTACGGCATCCCGCAGGCCCTGCCCGGCTCCAAGATGGCCACGGCGGGCGCGGACTGGCAGACCAACCCGGCCACACAGATCGAGTGGGGCCTGGGCTACATCTCAGAACGGTACGGCACCCCCTGCGGTGCCTGGGAGAAGTCGCAGACCGACGGCTGGTACTGACCGCCGGCCGGCGCCCGCCGCTGGATGCGGTCAACAGCGCTGCGCAGGCCCCGCGCTCGGTGAGGGCGGTTGCGGGGGAGCGCCGGGCGCTTTGACCACGACGAGCTCGAACCGCTCGGCGACAGGTGAGCCGCGAGAACCGCCCAGCGACGACAACTCGCGGTGATCGGTCGCGTCGGCGGGGGCTCACAGGTTCGGGCGGAAGGAGTGGTTGACCTCGTCGATGATCCGCCGGTAGTCCGAGCGCTTGTCGGTGGGCAGGTCCCAGATGAGCCAGTGGGCCTCGTAGTCCGGCGACTCCTCGTCCTCCTCACCCACGAGGATCTCCACCCGAATCCGCGTGCGTTCGGGGTGGTCCTCGTGCTGCGCGGCGTCGGTGTAGGTGAACTCCCAGACGTGCCCGCTCCAGTGCGCCGGCAAGAAGTCCTCACCGTAGGGCTCGTCGCGTACGCGCTGGTAGTCCTGGAGTTCCTGCTCCCACGTCTGGGCCTCCCGGTTCTGCAACGCCTCCTGCGCCGAGGACACGTCCTCCGGGTCGTACCGGTTGAACGAGATGCTGATGGTCTCGCGGCTGTCGGGGTGGGAGATAGTGCCGCTTTCGTCGTAGTCGGTGGGGGTGACCTCCCAATCGTGGGGATAGGTCACCGAGGTTCTGTCGTCGACGTAGAGCCGGTACCGCGTCTCCAGCGGGCGGTTGACGAACCACACCGCGGCCACGGCGAGCACCACCACCACGACCAGCCCCCCTGCCACAGCGGCGTAGATCCCCCCGCGGCTACGGCGCTGCCGCACGGCGCCAGGAGCCCTGTCGCTCGGCGGCGGTGGACTCTGCATCGCCGCCTCAGCCCCCGATGGCGGGGCAGCGGCCCCCGCCGCCCCCGCTGATCCCGCCTGAGCCGCCGCTCCGGCGTACTCCGCCGCTCTCGCAGCCATAGGCGGTGCACTCCCCGCGGGCGGGGTGGCAGCGCCGCCTTGCCCCGTCGGATAGGGCGCTGTGGGCACTGTGGCGGCCATCATCTGCTGCGCCCGCACCGCGTCGAGCCGGCGCTGCGGGTCGCGTTCGAGCATGCCCAACAGCAGCGGTGTGAGGAAACCGGCCCGCTGCGGCGACGGCACCGGCGCCGACATCACCGCCGATATCGCCGCCGTAACCGTCTCGCGCCGGAACGGGGACTGCCCCTCGCACGCCGCGTAGAGCGTCGTCCCCAGGCTCCACATGTCGGAGGAGGTGTCCGAACGCTCGTTTTGCAGCCGCTCCGGCGCCATGTACTCCGGTGAACCGATCAGCGACCCCGTGCGCGTGATCGCGGTGTCGCCGTCGATCGTGGCGATACCGAAGTCGGTGAGAACGACGCGGCCGTCGTCGCACAGCATCACATTGCCCGGTTTGATATCGCGGTGGACCACCCCTTTGGAGTGCGCCAGCACCAGCGCCGACAGCAGCGACGCCGCGATCCCCGCGACGTGCTGGGCCGGCAGTGGCCCGTTCGTCTTGAGCACCCGGGCGAGGGAACGCCCGTTGAGCAGCTCCATGACGATCCAGGGGTGTCCCTCGAAATCGAGCACATCGTGGATGGCCACGACGGAAGGGTGCGACAGTCGCGCCGCCGACCGCGCCTCGCGCCGGGTCCGGGCGTGCATCTCCTCACGTTCGGACTCCGGCAGGTCGGGCGGGAGCAGCACCTCCTTGATGGCGACCTCGCGCTCCAGCTCGGGGTCCCAGGCCCGCCACACGACCCCCATACCGCCACGGCCGAGTTCCTCGCGAACCTGGTAGCGACCGGCCACAGTCCGATCGTGGGGGTGCTGTCCGTCTGTCATGGTGCCTCACGCCGAATCGTCAAGGGGAAAGCAAAGGGCGCCGTGGAAAGAGCCACAGCAGGATACGGGAAACGCCCGACACATCGGTGGGCGCGGCGCTTGGGGAGGGGATCTCGCGCCGCGCCCACCGATCCTGGGTGGCAGGCAGGGACTATCCGGACTGGGCGGTGGGGTTGGTCATCGCCAGCACGTCCAGCGCGGCGTCCAGTTCCGCCTCGGTGAGCTTGCCCTCAGCCACGTAGCCACGCTCGACCACCACCTGACGGATCGTCTTGCGCTGCGCCAGGGCCTCCTTGGCGACCTTCGCGGCCTCTTCGTAGCCGATGTAGCGGTTCAGTGGCGTCACGATGGAGGGCGAGGACTGCGCGTACTCGGCGCACCGCTCCTCGTTGGCTACGATGCCCGCCACGCAACGGTCGGCGAACACCCGGGAGACGTTGGCCAGTAGCCGAATCGACTCCAGCACGTTGCGCGCCATCATCGGCAGTTGCACGTTGAGTTCGAAGTTTCCGCTGGAACCGCCGAAGGCCACCGCGGCGTCGTTGCCCACCACCTGCGAGGCGACCTGGAGCATGGCCTCGCACAGCACCGGGTTGACCTTGCCGGGCATGATCGAAGACCCCGGCTGTAGGTCCGGGAGGAACACTTCGGTGAGCCCGGTGCGCGGACCCGAACCCATCCAGCGGATGTCGTTGGCGATCTTGGTGTAGCCCACGGCGATGGTGCGCAGTTGCCCCGACAGTTCCACCAGGCCGTCACGGGCGCCTTGGGCCTCGAAGTGGTCGCGCGCCTCGGTCAGCGCCAGCCCGGTCGCCTGTGCGATCTCGGCGATCACCCGGGAGGCGAAGCCCTCCGGCGTGTTGATGCCGGTGCCCACGGCCGTCCCGCCCAGCGGCAGCTCCGCCACACGCGGCAAGGCGGCCTCCAGCCGCTCCACCCCGTGACGCACCTGCGCGGCGTAGCCGGCGAACTCCTGGCCCAGCGTCACCGGCGTGGCGTCCATGAGGTGCGTGCGGCCACTCTTGACCACCGTGGCGAACTCTCGGGACTTGCCCAGGAGCGTGTCCTCCAGGTGCCGCAACGCCGGGATCAGGTCGTTGACGACGGCGTCGGTGGCCGCGATGTGGATCGACGACGGGAACACGTCGTTGGAGGACTGGGAGGCGTTGACGTGGTCGTTGGGGTGGACCGGACGGCCCAGCGCCTCGCCGGCCAGCGTCGCGACCACCTCGTTGGTGTTCATGTTGCTCGACGTGCCCGAGCCGGTCTGAAACACGTCGATGGGGAAGTGGTCGTGCCAGGAACCCTCGGCGACCTCCAGGGCAGCCGCGCGGATCGCCTCGCCGAGATCGCGGTCGATCACCCCGAGTTCGGCGTTGACACGCGCTGCGGCGGCTTTGATGTGGGCGAGAGCGCGGATGTGGGCGCGTTCGAGCCCCTGGCCGGAGAGGGGAAAGTTCTCCACGGCTCGCTGGGTCTGCGCCCGCCACTTCGCCTCGGCGGGGACCTTGACCTCACCCATCGAGTCGTGCTCGACGCGGAATTCACTCATCGGTTCGTGACACCTCCAGGAAGATTTGAGGTCAAGACTGCCAGACCCGCAGGTGGCGCGGCGCTCAGGGACGGCTTCGGCGCAGTGGCTGTCGACGCCGGCCCTGTCCAGGGCCGATGACACGCAGCGAACCCAGCAGCGAGAACCCGCCGATCTCCAGGGTCGGTGCCGCCCCGCTGCGCACCGGCCGGGTACTGGTGGAGCGCCGTCCCAGGAACGACCACCCCCGCACCCGCACGTCGACCCCCTCGGGCACTCGTACCCGTACCCGTCCCAGGAGCGTGGCGACGCTCATCCGCACGTGCCCCTCGGCGAAGAGCGCGTCGCGCATGTCGACATCGGCGGTGCCCAGCAGCGCGACCACGAGTTGACCGGTGCGCACCACCCAGCGGCCGGCACGCGCGTCGTCGCGCAGCAGCGCCGCCACCGGCCGCTCACTCAGGTGGATGGGCTGGTCGTGGGGCGCCACGAGATCGGCAGTGACGGCGGGGAGCTCACCGAGGACACGGGCACGCTGTACCCGCTCGGTGCGCTCCTCGAATTCCGGCAGGCTCAACCGTCCGTCGGTCACCGCCGCGCGCAGCACCGCCATCACGCGCTCCCGGTCCCGGTCAGAGGCCCGCAGCCGAGAGGCGGGCGTGTGCTCGCTCACGGCTTTACGTTACCGGGAGCCGGTGTCGACCCGCAGCAAAGGAAAATAACTGGAGAAACCAGTGCCATAGCTCCTACGGTGAGCCTTATGACGAGGCCGTCGCTCCACGAGCACACCGCGGAGACCATCGAAACTCCGAAAACCGCCATATCCCTACGTGGGGTGGTGAAGCGCTTCGGTAACATCACCGCTGTCGACGGGCTCAACCTCGATGTCACTGGTGGGATCATCCTTGGCCTGTTGGGTCCCAACGGCGCGGGAAAGTCCACCACGATGCGCATGCTCACCGCGCAGAGCCGCGCCGACACCGGTGAGATCACCATCCTCGGCCATCAGGTGCCGCGCGAGTCCAAACGCGCCCGTGCCCTCATGGGGGTCGTGCCTCAGCACGACAACCTCGACGAGGAACTCACGGTTCGCGAGAACCTTGAGGTGTTCACCCATCTGTATCGCGTGCCGCGCCGCGAGCGCGCCGCCGCTGTGCTGCGCGCCCTGCGGATCGCCCACCTGGAAAACCGGCAGAACACCCGCACCGACAAGCTGTCCGGAGGCATGCGCCGCCGCCTGCTCATCGCCCGCGGCCTCGTGCACCGGCCCCGCGCGATCCTGCTCGACGAGCCCACCGTGGGACTCGACCCGCAGATCCGCCAAGAGTTGTGGGGGCTCATCACCGCGCTGCGCGAAGACGGGGTCACCGTGCTGATGTCGACCCACTACATCGAGGAGGCCGAACGGCTCTCCGACGAGGTCGCGCTCATGGCCAGCGGCAAGGTTGTCAGCCACGGCGCGCCGAGCGACCTCATCGCCGAATACGCCGGTGCCGTGGTCGAGGAGTTTCCCAGCCGCCCCACCGAGATCGCGGATCTGGAGAAGCTCGCACACGGCGCTGGTTTCGTGACCCGACGCACCGGCGCCACCCTGTCGGTGCTGCACGCCGAGCAACTCTCCGGCGAACTGCGCGACCGGCTCGGCCCGGGAACCCAGCGCGCCGCCAACCTTGAGGACGTATTCGTCACGCTGACCGGGGAGACCGTGGATTGACCGCCGATACCGACACCGTTGAGACCGCCACGCGCAGGCAGGTAGCCACCTCGCCGCCCGGGCGCTTCGAGATCGCCCCCGTGGCCGGCGTGCTCGCCCGCGAGTGGGCGCTGTACCGCCGCAGTTGGGCCCCCACCACGTTCGCCGCCATCGTGGAACCCGTCATCTTCGTGCTGGCCTTCGGGTTCGGCCTGGGATCGCTGGTGGGCGCCATCGGCGGCTACAGCTACATCGAGTTCATCGGTACCGGCATCGTGGCCATGTCGGTGCTGTTCACCTCCATGTTCCCCGGCCTCATCGACACCTATGTACGCCGGGTGTTCCAGCACTCCTACGAGGGGATGCTCGCGGCGCCGGTCGACGTTCGGGAACTCGTCACGGCTGAGGCGAGCTGGATCGCCCTCAAGGCCGGTGTGTACGGGTGCGCGCCGCTGCTGGTCGCCCTCGCCTTCGGGTTGCCGCCGGCGCCCACGATGCTGCTCGTCCCGTTCATCGCGTTCGTCACCGGCTTCGGCTTCGCCCTGCTGGGGATCTGGTTCTCAGCCCTGGTGCCCTCGATCAAGACGATGGACTACATCATCTCCGGGGTGATCACGCCGTTGTTCATCATCGCCGGCACCTTCTTCCCGGTCGACACGCTGCCGTCGTGGGTGCAGGTGGCGGCCAAGGTGAACCCGCTGTACCACTGCGTGGAGCTGGTACGCGACGCCTCGTTCGGGCTGCGGCCCCTGGCCGACCTCGGCCATCTCGCCGCCATCGTGGGCTTCGTGGCCGTGGCCTGGTCCCTGGCGGTGCTACAGATGCGGCGGCGCCTGATCGACTGAGAGAGCCGAGGCCGCCGGTCGTCTGTTCCGGACCGGTCCAGGGGCTTGGCCCGCGGCTGCCCGCCTTCGCCGAGGTTCCTCGACCGCAACGAGCCGATGCTCCGCCGCTTCGTCAGCCGGGAGGTTCACCCGGTCCACACGGGTGATTGGGTGCCTCTTGGGGTGATGAGGGCGCCCTTCGGCGGCACCAGGCGGCGGGCTCCGCCGCCGCGGAGGTCCACAACTGCCTCTCCCCTGGGGGCGGGGTAGCCGGCGCGGGGCAGGGAACCAGCTACCCGTGTCGCGCCGGGCCGCCGCGACGGCTCGGCGTGGCGGAGCCGCTGCCCGCAGGCGCGGCCGACGCCGCCATGATGGCGTACTCCGTGACTGCCGGGCACACCCGGCCCGGAAAGCGCGGTCGGCCTCCCCCCTGGGGACGCCACACTTTCAGCGCGAGCCGACCGGCTACCGGCCGCCGCTGGGGGCCCAGCGCAGGTTGATCGACACGTCGCTGTCGGTGTTGTAGTCGACCGCCCCGCCGATCGCCCCCCACTGGTCGGCGTCGGCCATTCCCGACTGCTCGGCGAAGGGCGCCACCTTCATGTAGTAGCCCAGGTTGGCCTGCTCCAGCCCGACCATCGTGGTCTGGAAGTGCGCGTCCTCGCCGAGGGTGCCCGTGCCGGGACTCTCGTTGTAGACGAGCACGGCGTCGCCGTCGCCGGTAACGGTGGGCGGCTCGCTGTAGTTGCCGGAGGCGATCGCGTTGACCAGTTCGCTGATCATCTGCTGGTCGGCGCCTACCGCCCGGTAGTGGAAGAGGTCCTGCGACATACTGCCGTAGGTGTCCCAGCCGTCGCTTCCGGCGCTCAGTTCGGTGAAGCCCAGGGCTGTCCTGGTGCCCAACAGGCCGGTGAAATCACCTGGCAGCGAGATCCCCAGAGCCCCCAGCCCTTCCTCGAACTGGGCGAAGCCTTCGAGAGACTCCAGCGTTTCACGGTTGGCCTGCCACGCTTGACGCGCCATCTGGTCGAGTCCGCCACCGCCGAAGCCGAGCACGGTGTTCGCGGGCAGTTCCTCCAGTGCGCTGATTCCGGCCTGGTCTGACTGTAGCTGCTCATAGGGTTCACCATCGAAGGTGAAGTCCAACAAGTCGCCGCGCAACTGCATGTAGTCGGCCTCAATGCGCAGCGCCAGCACCAGTCGCCCCGTGAACTCGGGCATGCCGGCCATCAACTCTTCCGGGACCTCTCCCGAGGTGGAGACGCTGATCCACTCGTACCACCGGTTCATGTCCATCCATGCCGAGGCGATGTTGTCGTCGCCGGTGGTGTCCATGTCGGAGAGGTAGTCGGGGTTGGAGTCCAGCGTTCCATGGTTTCGCACCTGGGCGACGAGGTCGTCGAGTGCGGCCTCATTGCCCGATAGCAGAGCGAAACCGTCCCTGACCTCGAACGCGAAGTCACTGTCCCGTTGGATCTCGGTCAGCGATTCCCGCGCCTGGGCTTCGTCGGTCACGGCGACCGCCGCGGCCATGCTCACCCCTTCGTTGCTGCTGAGCATCGCCTCGGGGGCGTCAGTGGGCCACAGTGACACGCCGAACCTGCGTCCCAGCCACGGCTCGACCTCAGTGGCGAAGTCGACACCAGGCATCATCTCGGTGACGAGCGGTTCGGCGAACGACTGGTCTTGGGGGCCGGTCTCCTCGACCACGCTGTCGGGAAGCTTGCTGTAAAACTGGCCGTAAGCGGCCAGTTGTGCGCCTGTGGGCTTGAAGTCGGCCTTGGCGAAAGCCATCGAAGACGCCGGCAGCACCGACTCCGGCTGTGGTCCGCCGAAAATGTTCTCGACCACGGAGTCCGACGCCCACACCACCGTGGTCATCATCGCCAGGCTCAGCACGACCGCGATCGGGATCAGCCACACTGGACCACGCCGGGGCTGGCCACCGGGGGGAGACCCACCGTGGGGCGGGTGCCAGGCCGGCGGCTGGCCGGCCGGCGGCTGTCCCGGCTGCGGCCACGGTGGCTGCTGCTGGGGGGAGTCAGAATAGGACATCGGACCTCCGGTCTGGCATTCGGGAACCGTACGAAGGTACCAATCTCGGAACGACGAAAAGCCCTAGTGCCAGGATCTCGCCAGCGGCCCGACCGGTTCCCCGCCAGCCAGGTGACCGGCCCCGCGGTGGCGCGGTCGCCGCGGGGCGGTGAACAACGCTTAGAGCCAGGAGAGCCGGATCAGCCCGCCGCGCCGAAGTCGATCCCGCTGTAGGTGGCGAGCTTGCTGAGCCGGTGCTCGCTGTAGATCCGCCGGGTCGTGCCGCTGCGACCGCGCATCACCAGCGAGTCGGTGATGGCGCCCCGCTCCTCGTAGCGCACGCCGCCAACCAGGTCGCCCTCGGTGATGCCGGTGGCGGCGAAGAACACGTCCTCAGAGGACACGAGATCATCGGTGAGCAGCACCCGCGACAGGTCGTAGCCGGCCTCCTCGGCTCGGAGCCGCTCGGCATCGTCTTGGGGCCACAGTTTGGCCTGGATGACACCACCCAGACATTTCAGCGCGCACGCCGCGATGATGCCCTCGGGGGTTCCGCCGATCCCCAACAGCAGATCGACACCGGTTCCCGCCCGCGCCGCGGTGATGGCGCCGGCCACGTCGCCGTCGGTGATGAACTTGATCCGTGCGCCCGCCTCGCGCACCTCCCGCACGATCCGCTCATGGCGCGGCCGGTCGAGGATGACCACCGTCACATCGTTGGCTCTGCCACCCTTGGCGGCGGCGACCGCTTTGATGTTGTCGGCGATGGGAGCCTCGATATTCACTGCCTCGGCCGCCGCAGGCCCGGTCACCAGCTTCTCCATGTAGAACACGGCCGAAGGGTCGAACATCGAGCCGCGGGGACTCACCGCGATCACCGAGATCGCGTTCGTCATCCCCATCGCGGTCAACCGAGTGCCGTCGATGGGGTCCACCGCCACGTCGCACTCGGGCCCTGCCCCGTCGCCGACCTGCTCACCGTTGTAGAGCATGGGAGCGTGGTCCTTCTCACCTTCACCGATGACCACGGTGCCCTTCATGGACACGGTGCTGATCAGATGACGCATACCGTGGACGGCAGCGCCGTCGGCGCCGTTCTTGTCGCCGCGGCCCACCCACCGCGCCGCGGCCAGCGCCGCGGCCTCGGTCACCCGTACCAGCTCTAGCGCCAGGTTCCGGTCGGGAGCTTCCGCTGGGGGAGTAGAAACAGGGGAATCGCTCATGTCGGCCTCTCAAACGGATGAGTAGCCCCACGCAGCGCGTGTGGGCTCTTCCGGGTTCACAAACGCCGGCTCGACCCCCTGGAGCGAGCCGGCCTTGAGGCCAGACTATTGCGCTGACGTAGCCTCGACCTAGGCGGGCCGACCGTGCGCCGCCGTAGACGATGGGGTTTTCAAGTGGAGAAGTCGGAGAAACCGGATCGCGCCGCAAACCGCGGCGCGGCCACGCGAAGCGCGCTCCTCGAAGCGGCGGCACACGTCTTCCGCACCGACGGCTTCGCCGGGTCCGGCGTGAACGAGGTCGTTACGCGCGCCGGCGCCAGCGTAGGGAGCCTGTACCACCACTTCACGGGCAAGGCCGACCTGTTCCTGGCCCTCTACGAGGAGTTCCAGCAGCGCCAGCAGGACCGCACGCACCAAGCCGTCGCCCACGCCCGCGCCCAAGGAGAGCGCCATCCCGCCCGACTGATGACCATCGCCGCCCGCGCCTATCTGGAAGGGTGTATCGAAGAACGCGAGACCGCCTGGCTGTTCTTCAACGGCGACAGCCCGCCCGGCTTCGACTCCACCCTGCGCGACCGGCTGCGCCAGTGGACCGACCGCAACGTGGCACTGTTTCGCAAGGCCGAGGAACCGGTAGACGAGGCGCTGCTCATGGTGGTGAGCGGCACCATGCTGGTCGCGGTCAGCGAGATCGTGCGCCGTCCTGACGACGCCCAGGCACGCGAACTGGCCGACGACGTTATCGCCGTGCTCAACCAGCTCGTGCCGCTCCGCAGCCAGGAGACCTTGAGCCTGGGCGCCTTGGGGACGTGACTCGGGGGACGCTGTTTCAGCCGACCGGCTCGTTACGCAGGTCGCGCCGCAGCTCCTTCGGCATGGAGAACGTGAGACTCTCCTGGGCGGTCTCGACCTCCTCCACTGTGTCGAACCCGCGTTCGGCCAGCCGATCCAGCAGCTCCCGCACCAAGATGTCGGGGACCGAGGCGCCGCTGGTGACACCGACCGTAGTGATCCCGGTCAGCCACGAGTCGTCCAAGTGGGAGGCGTTGTCGATGAGGTAGGCGGTGTCGGCACCCGACTCCAGCGCCACCTCGACCAGGCGCACGGAGTTGGAAGAGTTGTTGGAGCCCACCACGATGACGAGTTCGCATTCCCGCGCCATGGCCTTCACGGCGTCCTGGCGGTTGGAGGTGGCGTAGCAGATGTCGTCGCTGGGCGGGTCGAGCAGGTTGGGGAAGCGCTCGCGCAGCGCACTGACGGTGGCGTTGGTCTCGTCGACTGACAGCGTGGTCTGCGACAGCCATGAGACATTGTCGGGGTTGCGGACCTCGACCTTGTCGACATCGTCGGGGCCGTCGACGATCTGGATGTGCTCGGGAGCCTCGCCGCTGGTGCCCTCAACCTCCTCATGGCCGGTGTGGCCGATGAGGATGATGTCACGGTCCTCGGCCGCGAACCGCTTGGCCTCCTTGTGCACCTTGGTGACCAGGGGGCAGGTGGCGTCGATGGTTTTGAGTTGGCGCCGCTGGGCCTCCTCGTGCACCTGTGGTGCCACACCGTGCGCGGAGAACACCACGATGGCTCCCTCGGGAACCTCGTCGGTCTCTTCGACGAACACGGCGCCGCGCTCCTCAAGCGTGCGCACGACGTGCGTGTTGTGCACGATCTGCTTGCGCACGTAGATTGGCGCGCCGTACTGTTCGAGGGCCTTCTCAACGGTGATAACGGCACGGTCAACCCCGGCGCAGTATCCGCGGGGGGTGGCGAGCAGGACACGGCGGCGATTCGTCGCAGTCATGGGCCCCATCCTAAAGGGACAACGCCCTATAACGCCTGCGATGAGTGACTCCATCTCACATCAGCGCGTATCGCGCATAACACATGGGGCTCACCTCGGTTCCGAGCCGGCGAAAAAGCCCGCTCCACCCCCTGTGAAAAGCCCTGACTCTCCTATTGTGACTAATCTGCGTAACACAACAGCGCCTGGGCAGCGGTCCGCCCCCGCCCACATGGCACGGCCGTTCACTCGTCGAGGGCCGGGACGCTACGCACCGCTGTGCTACCCACCCAGATCGCGAACATCCAGGAGTCCCCAAGTCCCATGTCGAAACCGTCCATCATCAACCGCATTTCCACCGCGGTTCAACGCATGTTCCGCAGGTCGCCCCAGACCGTGACGGGTGGCGAGTCCGAGGACCACACCACGAGGGCCACCCAGGAAGGGGCCCACGGCCAAGCTGGCGCCGCACCGGCAGAGGAGTTCACCACGGAGGCCACCAACTCCGCCGCCTCGCCCGTCACCGAGGGCTACGTGGAGAGCACCCCCGTCCCCCTGGCTGAGCAGCAGGCCGAAAGCAGCGATTCCACCGAGTCCCCACAGGCGGCCCCAGCGACGGACGAGCCGGCCGCCCAGACCGCTCAACCGTCCGCGGCCGAGGGCGACAGCGCCGGTGAGCAGGAGCAGGGCCACGACGACACCCCGGCCGGCGCCGACAGCGCCGACCAGGACGGCACACAACCGCCGTCGGCCGCTGCTTCCCAACCAGAGGAATCCCCGGCCACGGAGCAGCCGCAGGCCACGACCACCGACTCCGCAGTTCCCGACGTCGAGGACCTCCCCGTCCCCAACTACGACACCCTGACCCTGCCGTCCATTCGCGCCCGGTTGCGCAAGCTCACCGCCGATCAAGTACGCCAACTGCGGGCCTACGAGGCCGCCAACGCCAACCGCGCCGAATTCGTGCAAATGTACGACAAGCGCATCAGCAAGCTCGAAGCCGAAGCCGCGGCCGGCTAGCTTCTGCTGGGTGGCCCCGTTTCGCTATCGCCGGCAGGGCGGGCGCGGTAACCGCGCCCGACCCCGCCGCCGGACTATGGGCCGGCCGCGACCGGGCCATGCGGGAACGCGGCCGGAGCGAGCGGGGCAAGGTGTTCGTTCTGGCCTCCAGCTCGCCCCGCGCCACCCGCGGCGCCATGCGCGGGGGATTGTCCCCGCTCTCCTCTAGGCTCGACTGACATGGGTATGGAGAGTTCCCCCGAGGCGCCGCAGCCCGTCCGCACGGTCATGCAGGCTGTGGGCGGCTGGATCGGCCGGCTCGGTCACATCTGGGTCGAGGGCCAAATCGCCGAGCTCACCCGGCGCGGCGCGACCGTGTTCATCACGCTGCGCGACCCGGTCGCCAACGTCTCAGCCCGCGTCGTCTGCCCGGTGCGCACCCTGGAGGCCACAGCGTCGCCCCCGCAGGCCGGCGCCCGCGTCGTCATCCACGCCAAACCCGACTTCTGGGTCGCCCGCGGAACGTTCTCTCTGTTGGCGCTGGAGATCCGCCACGTCGGGTTGGGAGAGTTGCTGGCCCGGCTGGAACAGTTGCGCGCCACGCTCGCCGCCGAAGGGCTCTTCGCCGACACCCGCAAGCGGCCACTGCCGTTCCTGCCCGGCACGGTCGGCCTTGTCTGCGGCCGTGACTCCGCCGCCGAGCGCGACGTGCTGGAAAACGGCAAGCGCCGCTGGCCCGCCGTACGGTTCGAGGTGCGTGAGGTGGCTGTCCAAGGCGACCGCGCGGTGGGCGAGGTCCTTGAGGCCCTCAAGGACCTCGACGCCCACCCGGAGGTCGACGTCATCGTCATCGCCCGTGGCGGAGGCTCCCTGGAAGACCTGCTGCCCTTCTCCGACGAGGCGCTGGTGCGCGCGGTCGCGGCCACACGCACCCCCGTCGTCAGCGCCATCGGTCACGAGCAGGACAATCCCCTCCTCGACCTCGTGGCCGACGTCCGCGCCTCCACTCCCACCGACGCCGCCAAGCAGACCGTGCCCGATGTGGCCGAACAGCTCCACCTCATCCACCAGCTCCGCGACCGTGGCCGCCGGGTCCTCCAAGGCGGCATCGCCCGGGAGCAGGAGTGGTTGCGCAGCGTACGCTCCCGGCCAGCTCTAGCCGATCCGCTACGCGAGATCGACCGGTTGGCCGAGCAGGTCACCGGCTTGCGCGATCGGGCCCGCCGCTGTTTGCACACCGCCCTGTCCAGCGCCAGTGCCGACCTGTCCCACACCCGCGCCCGGCTACTGGCACTCTCGCCCGCCACGACCCTCGCCCGCGGCTACGCCATCGTCCAGCGCGACGACGGCACTGTGCTGCGTTCCGCACAGCAGACCAGCCCCGGCGAGGCCCTACGGGTACGGTTCGCCGAAGACAGCCTCGCCGTCACGGCCGGCGACACGATCGATCAGGAGAACAGTTCATGAACAGTGAGAACCCCGCCGAGGGCGGCGCCGCGGCCGGTACCGAACCGCAGGCAGACACCGAGCTCAGCTACGAGCAGGCCCGCGACGAACTCACCGACGTCGTGCGCCGCTTGGAGGCCGGCGGCCTCACGTTGCAGGAGTCGCTGGCGCTGTGGGAGCGCGGCGAACGCCTCGCCAAGACGTGCGAAGAATGGCTGGAGGGAGCTCGGGCCAAACTCGCCGCCACCATGGCCGCCGAGGACAGCGGTCAGGGCGAGGAGGACCCCGCCACGCCGTTTTGAAACCGGACGTCACCGTGGCGCAGTGGTCCCAGAGCCGGAGCCTCTCCCGCACCGCTTACTCGTCACTCGCGTCGGCGTTGCGTGCGGCCACTCATTTCGTCGCCCAACTCCCGCACGTTGCTCGACAATCCCCGCGCCAAGGCCACCACGAGCACGACCGCTGTGCCGGCGAACAGCCACGGCGCGATCTCGGCCAGCCGGGTGCCGATGCCGATGGTCAAGGCGCGCACGAAATCCTCACGGCCCAGGGTCAACACGATTTCGGCCGCTAACGCCGCCGTGAAGTAGGCCAGTGGCGGGCTCACACTCAAGACCAACAGGTCACCGCGCCGCACCAGCAGCGAACTGAGCACACACGCCGAAAAGAACGCCACCCCGTTGACAGCGGGGGCGCTCACCGCGTCGGCCAGCATCGCCGCGCCGAAGCTGACCACGATCGTGCCCACGATCGCTCCGCGCGCGGTCAGCCGTAGCCGCGCCGGGCGCGCCGCCCCGCTACGCTGCGGTGCCTCCTGCGCTCCGCGCGAGCGCTGGGGACCGCCACTGCCACCCGTCGTCATCGGTCCTCTCCTTGTCGCTGCCCAGTCGCCTCTAGGACAGGGGCGTGTGGCCCGGCTTCGTGACCGGCGCCTCGTCAGCGGTCGGCTGTTGGCGCGTCGCGGCACCGTCGCCGTCAACCGCCGCCCCGTTCAGGGCGCCTGGGGGGTCGCGGTCAGTGGGGGCCGTGTCCGACTGCGGCGAGCCGTCGCCGTTGTCGGACGTCTCGGGGACGGTCAACTCCGGCGAGGACAAGGGGCGTGCCTGCTCCGTCACTCCTCTGGGCACGTCCAGGTCGGTGTCGACCAGTCCCAGGTCGCTAAACCTGCGCGCGCTCACCAAGACGCGCCCCTCCAGCGATCCAACGGCCTGGTTGTAGGCGGTGACGGTGCGCGACAGCGCCTTGCCCAGCCCGTCGACGTGCCCGCTGAGGGTAGCCAGCCGACTGTGGAGCTGTTTGCCCAGTTCAAAGACGGTGCGCGCGTTTTCGCTCAGTGCTTCCTGCTGCCAGGCGTACTGCGCGGTGCGCAGCAGGGAGATCAGCGTCGTGGGGGTCGCGATGTGGACTCGCCGCTGCATCGCGTATTCCAACAGCCCGGGGTCGCGCTCCAGCGCCGGCGCCAGAAACGCCTCGCCGGGGATGAACAGCACGACGAACTCGGGCGCGGGGCTGAAAGCGGCCCAGTAGGACTTGGCCGCCAGTTGATCCACATGGGAGCGCACGTGGCGGGCGTGGGCGTCGAGAAAGCCTTCGGCCGGTGCCTGGCCATCTCCGTTATCGACGGCGTCCAGGTAGGCGGCCAGCGGAACCTTGGAGTCGACCACGATGTTCTTGCCCCCGGCTAGGCGTACGACCATGTCGGGCCGGCGCGCACCATCGTCGTCGGAACCGGTGGCCTGCTCGTCGAAGTCGCAGTAGGCGGACATGCCCGCGAGTTCGGCCACGCGGCGCAGTTGCAACTCTCCCCAACGTCCGCGAGCCTCCGGGCGCCGCAACGCAGTGACCAGGGAGCGGGTCTGTTCCCGCAGCCGCTCCGAGCCCTCCCGGACGTGGTCGACCTGCTTGGCCAATTCGGCGTGGGCGGCGCGGCGGCCCGCGTCGACCTCACGCAGTTGGGTCTCCACCCGCGCAAGGGTCTCCCGCAGCGGCGCCACCAAATGCTCCACGGCCTGGCGGCGTTGCTCCAGATCTTTGCCGGCCTCTGCGTTGACCGTGCGCAGCCGTCCCTCGGCCATCTCCAGGAATCGCTGATTGGTTGCGTCAAGCGCCTCGGTGGACAGCGACCGGAAACGCTCGGCGAGGCGCTCCTCGATATAGGAGGCCCGTTCTTCGGCGGCCTTGGCTCGCGCCTCGGTGGTCGCGTTACGACCGCGGGCGAGCAGCCACCCCAGGGCGACACCAATGGCGATTCCCACGAGGAGCATCAGTATCGAGTAAAGGCCGTCCATGACGGCCCATGCTCTCAAGCGCCGCCGCCGCAGTCGCGTACCAACGCGCGCCTACCGTGGCCAGGGCTGCGCATGGGGATGGCTATCGAGCGGGTCACCACCGCCTAGACTCGAACCCTGTGAGTCTGTCTATTGGGATCGTCGGCCTGCCAAACGTTGGCAAGTCCACGCTGTTCAACGCGCTTACCAAGAACCAAGCTCTGGCGGCGAACTACCCGTTCGCCACCATCGAGCCCAACGTCGGTGTCGTCGGCGTGCCCGATTCCCGGCTGGGGGCGCTGGCCGAAATGTTTGACTCGGCCAAGGTCGTGCCCGCCACGGTCACCTTCGTCGACATCGCCGGCATCGTCCGCGGCGCCTCCGAAGGGGAGGGCCTGGGCAACCAGTTCCTCGCCAACATCCGCGAGACCGACGCGATCTGCCAAGTCATCCGGGTGTTCGATGATCCCGACGTAACCCACGTCGATGGCGACATCGTGCCTTCGCGCGACATCGACACGATCAACGCCGAGTTGATCCTGGCCGACATGCAGACCCTGGAGAAGGCCGTGCCACGGCTGCGCAAGGAGGCCAAGACCAACGCCAAGGACAAAGACAAGCAGGCCACGGCCGATGCCGCCGAGGCCGCCCAGCGTGTCCTTGAGGAGGGCCAGCCGCTGTCTTCGGGAGGGCCGGCCGCCGGGATCGACCTCAGCCTGCTGCGCGAGCTGAACCTGATGACGGTCAAGCCGTTCCTGTACGTCTTCAACCTCGAAGCCGAGGAATTGGCTGACACGGAACTGCGTAAACGCCTCGCCGACCTGGTGGCGCCCGCAGAGGCGATCTTCCTCGACGCCAAGATCGAGGCGGAGTTGGCTGAACTCGACGAGGACGAAGCGGCCGAGCTCCTGGAGTCGATGGGCCAGACCGAATCCGGGCTTTCACAGCTTGCCCGGGTCGGCTTTGCCACACTTGGCCTCCAGACCTATCTCACCGCCGGGCCAAAGGAAGCCCGCGCGTGGACGATCAAGAAGGGCGCCACCGCCCCCGAAGCCGCCGGCGCCATCCACACTGACTTCCAGCGCGGCTTTATCAAGGCCGAGATCATCTCCTACGACGAACTCATGGCGGCGGGGGGACTCCAGCAGGCCAAGGCCGCCGGCAAGGTCCGGCTGGAAGGCAAGGACTACGTCATGCACGACGGCGATGTCGTGGAATTTCGTTTCAACGTCTAGCCACCCCGCACGGCCCGACCGGTCGGCGGGGCCGCAGCCCGCGCGACCCACCCCCTGAGAGGCACCGTGCGACAACCCCCGAACCACTCTCCACAACGCCACACTTTCCTATCCAACGATCGGTTTTCCCATTTCGGTCATACCCGAATGAGATCAACGACCTTGTCTATACCTCGCTTTGCCTGGTGAATTCTGCGAAGACGCAGCTTTGGTGAGAAGAAGAGCCGGGTAGAACCAGCGGGCTGGCTTGAAACGAACGAAACACGGTCGTGTAATCGCCGTGTAGATCCCAAGTCATGCCGCACCATAGAGGATGGGGTAAACAGACCAAGGCGGACGGCAGTGGCGCTCCCCGGCGGGCGCTTGTGGAACGGGATGGAGACGTGATGGCTCGCAAGTCGACCGCACGGCGTGGCGGCGCCCCCTCCGACAGCGCCTCCACCGCGTCGACGGCCGACACCTGGGAGGGCGTTCGAGCCCGTCGCCCCCGAAGCGGGGCGGGCGGACGCTGGTGGGTGTGGCTCGGCCGTGCCCTGCTGTGGGCGTTCATCCTCGTGGTTATCTTCAACGGCATCTGGATGCCGTTGCGCTCGGGCTTTGCCCAGCAGCCCGACCAGCCCTCCGAGGCCACCGACGCCCCCGACTTCCCCCGTACCGCCGCGGCTGCGTTCACGCTGCGCTTCGCCGAGGTCTACCTCAACACCCAAGACAGCGAGCAGCAGCGCGCCAGCGACCTCGCGGAGTTCCTCCCCGAAGGCCAGGCCGCTTCCCTCGCCACCGACGCCGCGACCCTGAGCGCTGAGAACATCCAGGTGCTCAAGGTCGAGGTCAAGGACGCCAACAACGCCATCGTCACCCTCAGCGCCGACATCAACGGCGCCCCCATGAGCCTCGATGTTCCCCTCTACGCCAGCCACGGCGGCTCCGCCCTCGTCGTCTCCGGCAGGCCGGCCCTGATCTCGGCTCCCACCAAGGCCCAACTGCCCGAGCAGGCCGGGATCACCGGCGACAGCCAAGTCCGTCGGGAGTTGGAGCCCATACTCGAAGGGTTCTTCGAGTCCTACGCCGAGACCCCCGAGCACCTAGCGCGCTACCTGGAGTCCGGAAGCTCCATCAACGCGCTGCCGACCGGTACGGTCTCCTTCGCCGAACTGCGGAAGGTGTTCGTGCCCACCACCTCCGAGCAGCGCAGCGCAGACGTGCGCGAAGTCCGAGCCACCGTGGTGTGGCGCCTTCCCAGCGACGGTGAGGACGACAGCGATGACACGGCCGAACTCGTCCAGAGCTATTTGCTGACTGTTGTCAAAGACGGCAGCTCCTGGTACGTCCGTGCCGTGCAGGGTGCCCCCAACTCGTTCGGTACGTGAGCGCCAAGACACGGAGTCGATCAGGGCGCCCCCAGTAAGGAGACGTGACAAGACCATGCAGAACACACCGATCAGACGGGATACACGAGAGGGCGGTCAGTAGATGCTCCCCCTCCTGATGAGTGTCGCCGACAGCGCCTCCAGCGCCTATGACGCGACGGTCGCCACGGTGCTCGCCGGGACGCCCGCCCCCACAGCGCCCGCCGGCCCCGACACCTCCGGGCTGGCGGACTGGCTACGCGGGTTCTTCGGACCGCTGTTTCTCGTCATCGTCTCGATTGTCGCGATCTTCTTCCTTTTCACCAGGGAGATCACCCGCTTCGCACAGTTCATCATCCTGGCCATCTTCATCGGAATCGTCTTCTACGTGCCAGGAATCATCGAAGTGATCGCGGTGGCCATCGCGCGTGCAATGGGCGTGACGACCGAGTAGGAGGCCGCAGACGTGGACCTGCCCACGTACACCAATATCTGGCGTATCGAGAAGCGGCTGTACAAGCTCTACGATTTTCGGCTGCCCAGGCCGCTTCCAGTCGTCACCTTTGGTGTGTGGCTGGGGGTCACTGTCGTCTGGTGTGTCCTGATGCAACTGGTCGGGATACCGTTCGCACCGCCCTTTGGCCATGTGGTGTGGCTCGTCCCGCCGGGCGTGATCGCCGTCTTGGCCTCGCGCCCGGTCATCGAAGGCAAAAGACTCAACGAGCTGCTGCTCTCCCAAGCCCGCTATATCGCCGAGCCGCGCGTCTACACGCGCCTCGCCCCGCAACACGAACCCACCGAGATCACGGTCACCGCCCGCGTCTGGCACCGCGCCTTTCCCGCGCGCGCCCGTCAGGGGCACCCCGCCACCGACACGGCTGAGACCGCCCGGGAGCACGGCGCCCCCGACCGTGGCGAGGTCGAGCACGAGTGGAACCACGAGCCCTTCGCCCAACCACTCGGCTCCCTCATGGCCGCCGCCGAACCCCCACAGCCGGCCCAAGCCGCCCCCGAAGCCGACCCCGAACCCACCACCGATGCCGAGCAGGGGCCTCCCGCCCTCGCGCCGGCGGCGCTGCCCACCACCGACATCGACCGTACCCCTCTCACCTCCCCGTCGGCCGAGCCGCGGGAAACCGCCGAGGAAGACCCGCTGGTCGTCAGGGCGGCCTCGCCGTCTCTGGAGCAAGCACCGGCCGAAGCAACCGAAACCGCCCCGGACGGCGACGCCTCGCCACAGCCGGCCCCCGCAACCGCGGCCACGGCCGAATCCGCCGAGCCCGCCCCCGCCACGCAGGACTCCCCGCCCAGCTCCCCCGCATTCGCACCCCACACGGAGGAGGAACCGCTCCACGTCCCCGGCACGTGGCCCTACGCCGAACACGATCACCACACCCCCGCCCCGAAGCAGTGGCGCCCGGTCCAGTCAGCTCAGCAGCCCCAGCAGGAACAGCGCCGGCGCCCCCGGTCGCTCGGCCGTCGCGTGCTCAACTACTTCGGCTTCGCCCTCCCCAAAGCTCCATCCAAGGACACAACGTCCTCCGACGGCGCGGCGCGGCACACTCCCGAGCCGTCGCGCCCCAAGGCGCCCAGCCGTCCCGACCCCCCCGAGCGCCACCGCGCCGGCGACGAGCCCGCTGCGCCTGCGCTCCCCGCGCCGTCGAACGAGGAGCCCGAAGAAACCGAGAACGCCCCCTGGTACACCTCTCTAGGCGTCTCCTCCGGGGAAACCCCCTGGCCGCTGTCCTCCAAGGCCGCCTACCAGCGCGGCGACACCCAGCCCATGGCCCCATCCGCCCCCGACCGCACGGTGGCGCGCCGCAGGGCCGAAGAGATCATGGCCGCCCCCGCACCCGACAACGAGCAGCCGTCAGCGGTCGCTCCCGAAACCGCCGGATGGCTGCCCCAGCCAACAGCCGAGGAAACCGATCCTCCAACAACCCAGGCCACCGACTCGGCTGAGGCCACGGGGGAGACCACTGCCCCGGCCGCCGCCGACCCCTCCCGGCCGGCCACGCAGGCCGCACCCCCCTCCGAGAACGCCCCCTGGAACCACGAGTGGGCGCGGCGCCGGCTGCGCGGGCGCGGCCAAAGCGCCGCGATCAAGCGCCGCCTGGAACGCGAACGCGCCCACACCCCACAGCCCCCCGAGCGCGGGCACGGCCTCGCCACCCCCGCCACCGCGGAGGAGGCCCAACAGCAGCAGGAACAGGCGCTGCCCCGGGAACGCCCCCACGCTGCCCCCTGGGAACTGGCCGACCCAGCGCCCCATCGCGACGGCGAGCCGACCGCCGAGATCGCGGACACGCCCGAAACCGCGGCCCCCACAGCCGAGCCCGCCACGCATGGTTCGGCCGTTGCCCCCGAGGACATCGGCGATCACCCGCTCGCGGCCACTGCTTCCGACACCGGTGAGCACACCGGAAGAGACAGCGACTCCCCCGAGGACACCGGGCTGTCACCGGCCCCCGACACCGGTCTCGTCCAGCCAGGACAACAGCCTGACCCGCTCACCGAGTGGTTCGGCCCCGAGGCCCCCGAAACCCAGCGGTCAACCCCCCACGCCCCCACCTCCGGCGCCGATGCGCCGCGCGACGACACCCCCCGCCGTGGCGGCTCCGGGCTGACCGAACGGCGCAAGCGACTGCGGCGGCAGAGCCAGCCCGCCACCCCGCCCTACGGTCAGCGTTCCGCCGACGCCGCAGCCCCCAGCGAGCCCACCGACCCGCCCCGCGAGCAGGAACCGCAGCCCGCCCCACCTGCCGCGGAACCCGCCCAGCCCGCCGAAGCCGCGGCGAACTCCGATCCGCCGGCCGCTCCACAGCCCGCACCGGATGAGGACCGCCCCACGGCGTTCCCCGGTGTCGCGGTCCCTCCCCCCACGGCCGACACCGCGTCGGGGCTCGGCGAGACCGCTCCAGCGCCACCAAAGGACCGCGCTGCCGAACCTAGCCGCCAGGCTCCCGAGGCCGCCGAACCGTCTCCCCAGCCTGTGGACCACGCCGCTCCGGCCGCCCCGCTCCAGTCGCCGGCGGCGCCTGCCGGCAACGCGGCCGGCTCTCCTCAGCCAGAGCCTGGGATCTCGACACCACCGGCCGACCGGGACGAGCGTGAGCCCGCCGCCAGTGAGGGGACCGCCTCGACCGACCCAGCGGAGTCCGTTGCCCCCGCTGGGGCTCACGACGCCCACGAGCGCCCCGCCCAGACCGGTGAGAGCACCGACTCCCAGGCTCTCGCCGACACGCCGCCAGCGGCCCAACAGCCCTCCGCAGCCGCTCCCAGCGATCCCTGGGGCAGCGACGCCCCGGCACCCACCGGTGACGCCGCCCCCCAGGCCCAGACCGCCGCGGCTTCCGCCGACGCCCCGGAGCCGCCGCAGTTCAAGCCGTCGCTGGAACTCGACCACAGCACCGGCGAACACGAGAGTTTCTCCGACGTCTCCGGTCCGCGCAGCCGCCGCACCCTGCACGACTTTGAAGCCGCTGAGCGCGCCGCCTTCCTCGCCCGGCGCGGCGATGCCGGCACAAACGACACCGCCGACTCCCCACCGCCGGCCCACCAGCAACGTTCCCGAGCCGCCGGGGACGCCGGACCCGCGTCGTCCTCCCCCAGGGGAGCGGCGCAAACCGAAAACACCGACGAACACACCAGCGCCCCCGCTGAGCCGCCGGCCGCCCGCTCCGCGGATCGGCTTTCCCGCGGCGTCCGGTCCGGTGGCGACCCGCACGCTTCGCCGCAACGGCTCGCCGCTTCCGATCAATCCTCCAGCGACGAGAGCGTCTTCACCCGCGTCGCCAACAACGCCAGTCGCATGGGGCAGCTCTTCACCCCCTCAGAAGGAGCCGTCCCCGAGGACCACACAGAAGCATCCACCGAGGACCGCGCCACCCCTTCCGCGGCCCCCGCGTCCAGCCGGCCAGACCAGCCGAGTGAACCGAGCCAGCCCACCGCCCAGGGCCCCCACGAGCCCGACACCCCCAGCCAAGGCGCCGCTGTCGACAAGCCAGGTCTGCAACTCGACCACGGAACCGGCGAACAGCAGCTACTGGCGGGAGCCCCCGGCATCGCCACACCCCCCGGAGACGACAACGGCACCGACACCGCCGTCGCCTCCGCCGACATCGCCGGCACCGGCCACTCCACCACCCCACCCGGCCAGCCAGAACACGCCGATACCTCCACCGGCGGCGCCAGCGGGCCCGCCCAACCGGAGGCCGCGCCCCCACCGGCGAGCAACGCTTCCCCCTCGCCCAGCGGCGGCACCCGCGGCTGGCGCCGGCTCGCCCGCGTGGTCACCGGCGGCAACGCCGCCACCCCCAAGACGGAACTCCCCGAAGGCGACCTCAGCCGCCTGCGCACCCCCATCGAGGGCAGCCGCCGCGTCGTCGTCCTCGGCTGCACCGGCGGTGCCGGACAGACAATGACAGCGCTCATGCTCGGCCACACCCTCGCCGCCTACCGCGACGGCCGCGTCGTCGCCGTCGACGTCAACCCGGGCAGCGGCGGCCTGTCCCGCCGCATCCAGGCCGAGACCCCCGAGACACTGACCTCGCTGCTGGCCAACACGGGAGGCGTGCACAGCTACCCCGGAATGCGCGGCTTCACCTCACAGACCAGCAGCGGCCTGGAAGTCGTCACCAGCTTGGACGACCCCTACGTGCAGACCCTCGACGACCGCGACTACGCCGGGCTCACGGGCCTGCTGGAGCGGTTCTACGAGATCACGCTGCTCGACCCAGCCGCCACCGGCGTGGCACGCGCCCTGCCCGTCGTCGACAGCCTCGTCCTCGTAGCCCCGGCCAGCGCTGACGCGCAACGCGCGGTCGCCATGACCTTTGAATGGCTCGATGGTCACGGCTACGGCCATCTGCGCTCTAAAGCGGTCGTTGTCGTCAACGGGGTCAGCAAACGCAGCCTCAACGACGTCGACGCCGCCGAGCACGTCGCCCGGGGGCGGTGCCGCGCGATCGTACGAGTGCCCTGGGACGATCATCTCGCCGCTGCACGCGACGTCATCGACGTCGACGCCCTGCGCACCACTACCCGCCGCGCCCACGCCGCACTGGGCGGGGTGCTCGTCTCTGGATTCGCCACCGCCTCGGATGCCGCCCGCCCCTCGTCGGAGGCACGGCGGTGAGCACTCCGGACACGACGCCACGACAGCGTGCTGCCGTGACCCCAGCCCCGCGCGCATGGGAGACGGCTGTCCCTCGCCGCTGCCGGCGCGCCCTGGCAGAGCAGGGGAGCGCCTCCCCAACGCCACGCGGCCTACCGCACCCGCCCCCGCGCCGCGCAGCCAAGCGTCGTCAGCGGCGCCCCCCAGCCTCGCCGACGGTGACCATCTACCACACCCCCTCCGGCACCGTCGTCGCCACGAGCAGCACTACCGGGAAGGACACGCCATGAACGGCAGCAGAGGCGCCAGCAGGCTGGCGGTCCGCTACTTCGACGACCGCGTCCTCCTCAGCGATACCGAAGCCTGGGCCTACTTTCGGCTGCCCACGGTCTCCTACGAGTTCTCCACCCCGGAAGAGCGCGAAACTCTCGCCACCAACATCACCATCGCCCTCGCGGCCATCCGCATGAACGACGCCGAGGTCCACCTGCGTGTCGCCCACCGCACCTACCCCGCGGCGTCATGGGCCACCAGGCTCGACCGCACCTCCGACTCCGGACCCGGCTGGTACGGCTACCTCGAAGAGATGTACCGCCACGTGTGGGCCAAAGACTTCTGGATCAAAGAGGTCTACCTCGGCGTCCGGCTCGGCCAACGGGGCGTGCGCGCCCAACTCTCCCAAGGCATCTTCTCCCAGCTCTTCACCGCCTACCAGCGCACTGAGCAGATCCTGGGTTTGGAGGACGACGCGATCGACGCCAAAGAGATCGAGCGCTGGACCGAACAGGCCGAACGCCTCGGCCGCGCCCTCTCCGCCAGTTCCCTGCACGCCCGCCACGCCTCCTCCACCGAGCTCGCCTGGTTGTTCCGCCACGCTGTGACCGGCACCGTCGAAGAGCCACGCCGCTCAGCAGCCGGCCGCCGCACGTGGGGGCGCGGCGAGATCGAGGCGCTCGTCGAAGGCGTCATCCACAATGGGCGTTCCATGCTTTGCCTGGAACAGCCCGCCGGCTCCACCTACGTCGCCTACCTCTCCTTCTCCCGCTTCCCCGACCTCATGGCCTTCCCCGACGGCGAACCGTGGCTGCACTACATGGACGCACTGCCGTTCCCCGTCGAAGCCAGCCTGCGGATGAAACTCGTCCCCCCGGCTAAAGCCAGCAAGGACGTCGGCCGCAAACTCGCCCACGCCCGCGACATGGACGCCCACATCCGTGAGGCCGGGGTGGAGGCCCCCATCGCCCTCGCCGAGCAGATCGATGCCGCGCGCATGCTGGAGCACGGCATCACCAAAGAGCGGCTCCCCTTCGTCTACGGCTGGCACCGCCTCATGGTGTCGGCACCCACTGAGGAACTGCTGGTGCAGCGGGTTGAGGCCGTCATCGAGCACTACCGCGACATCGGTATCGACATCGTCAACTCCACCGGCGACCAGTTCTCGCTGTTCTGCGAATCGCTTCCCGGGGACCGTATCCGGCTCAGCTCCTATGCGCAGCGCCAACCCCTGCGCACCATCGCCGGCGGTATGCCCGTCGCCACCGTCGACCTCGGTGACCGGGTCGATTCCTCGCAGGCGGGGTGGATCGGTCCCTACATCGGCGAGACGTTGGGGCGCGCGCGGTCGATCGTCCACTTCGACCCCATGGTGGCCGCTGCCCGCAACCGGCCCACCGCGATCGCCATCACCGGCGAGCCCGGCGGCGGCAAAACCACGTTGGCGCTGCTGCTCATCTACCAACTCGCACTGCGTGGGGTGACTGTCGCCGCCATCGACCCCAAGGGCGACGCTGAATCCCTCGTGCAGTTGTTGCAGCGCCGGGGCCGCAAGGCGCGCGTCATGTCCCTGGGCTCTGCCGAGCCTGGGCTGCTCGACCCTTTCGGGTTCGGCGACGACTTGCCCATGAAGAAGACGATGGCCACCGAGACCCTGCGGCTGCTGCTGCCCCGCATGAGCGAGGAACGGGAGTCGGCCATGATCCAGGCGGTCTCCGCTGTCGCCAACCAGCCACGTCCCAGCCTCGCCAAAGTGGTGGACTACCTGGAGGCATCGAACGATCCGGCCTCACGCAACCTCGGCGCTGTGCTGCGCTCCATGTCGGAGATGCGGCTGGCCAGCCTGTGCTTCGACCCGCAGGGGGAGCAGCAGATCGAGACGGAAGGGTGGACGACCGTCTTCACGCTCGGCGGTCTCACGCTGCCCGACTCCGCCATCCAGCGCGAGGACTACAGCTACGAGCAGCGGCTGAGTGTCGCCCTGCTGTACCTGGTCAGCCAGTTCGCCCGCCGCCTTATGAACGGGATCGACCGCAACCTGCCCAAAGCGATCTTCCTCGACGAGGCGTGGGCGGTCACCTCCACCCCGGAGGGAGCCAAGCTCGTTCCCGAAGTTTCCCGGATGGGCCGTTCGCGCAACACCGCGCTCATCCTGGTCAGCCAAAACGCTGGTGATCTGCTGAACGAGCAGGTCACCAACTGTCTCTCCTCAGTGTTCGCCTTCCGTTCCTCCGAGCGGGTCGAGGTCGACAGCGTCATGGCCCTGCTCGGGGTGGAACCCTCCGAGGAGCACACCGCCATGCTGCGCAACCTCGGTAACGGCGAATGCATCTTCCGCGACCTCGACGGCCGTGCGGGACGCATCGCCGTCGACCTTGTGTCGGAAGAGCTGCTGCGGTGGCTCGACACTAACCCGACGAGAGTACGGCCCGACGTTGAGGAAGACGGTGCCTTGATCAGCACTGGGCAGGAGCTGCGAGGATGACGGAATCGACCAACCGACGCCGAGGACCGCTGTGGCGCTTTGGCCGCACCGTGATGCTGGCCGTGCTGATGCTGGCCTTCGTCACGCTCCCTCTGGGATCGGTCCAAGCCGCCGTTCCAGGCTGCGAAGGGGACCCCGCGCCCCAGCCCGAAGCCGCAGGCTCAGGAGCCGACGGCCTGCTGGTGCCGCCACAGTCGCAGGCAGCCATTGACGGCTCTCCAGACGGGTTGCCTCCCGACGCGAGCCTTTATGGCCAGTACGGCACAGCGGGACAGCAGTGGCATGTCATCCGCGAGTCGTGCGTCGACAAACTCGACTCCAGCGCGGTGGCCACCCTCAGCAATACCGCATGGGATCTGTCGAAGACAATCAATCAGTCGACGATCACCGTCTACCAGGCCGCCACTTCCGACGGACTGCTCGCCAGCTTCAACGAACTCGTTGAGAATGTCATCGTCGAACTCCGTGAAGGGATCTGGCGCCCCCTCCTGCCCACCGTCATCATCCTCGGAGCGGTGTGGCTGGGCTGGTACGGCCTCATTCGGAAACGGGTCACGCTGACCATCGAAAGTGCCGTATGGATGGTGCTTGCTACGGCATTGGGAATCTGGATTCTGGTCAACCCCGGCCAGATCTTGAACTACGCCGGATCGGCGGTCAACACTGGGGGACAGCTTGTTAATACGACTGTCTCGCAGATCTCTGTTTCGGGGGTCTCTAATTCGTGTCCGGCCGGATCTCCGGAGATACAGAAAGCGGACTGGGAAAGCGAAAATGACTTCATGGTTCGCAAGAATTCTCAGATGCTCTGGACGGGATTGGTTTGCAGGCCTTGGGTGGCTGGGCAATTTGGAAGTGGAGTTATTTCTAGTAGTGCAGAAGAAAAATATGGCCTGGATCTGTTAAGGGCTCAAGGTATCAGTCGGGCTGAGCAGCAGCAGATAAGCCAAGGGGAAATTGATCCAGTTGAGCTTGCTGAAAGTAAGCAAGAGAGGTACGAAGAGATATCTCAGGATATCCAACGGACCTATCCCGAGATTTATCCTATTTTTGAAGGTGAGCAGCAAGGAAGTAGGCTAGGGGTTGCTACTTTGGCGCTTTTCTCTTCGGTTTTTGCCGGAGGACTCATCCTTGCTGGCTCTGTGGCGCTGATAGTTCTGAAAATCGGGTTCCTTCTTCTGCTGCTTCTTTCTCCGATTTTTCTTCTGATTGGTGTTCATCCAGGTTACGGTCGTTCTGTTTTGCTTCGCTGGTTTGAGATGGTACTCGGGCTTCTGCTGAAGCAAATATTTATTGTTCTTCTTATATCTCTTCTGGTGATGTGCTACGGCCTGGTGATGGGGCTGAATTTCGGTTGGGGTTTGCAGATGATTCTGCTTGCCCTGTTCACGGTTGCCCTCTTCATCTATCGCAAGCCGTTCGCTCACCTCTTTGCCTCGGTCAATGCGAATACCTTCACCTCTCGGATGGTCAGTGACGCGGTCAGCAGTAACGCGCTGAGTAAGAGCGCCAATGCCTTGCCGCCTGTGGCCTACATGCGGGCACAGAAGTGGGGGCTGAAGCGGGCCCCACAGTTGGCTTCTGCTGCGGGGGCCATCCCCGCCGGCGCGGGTGGGGGTGGGGCAGCCATGGGTGCTGCGGAGGCTGCCGAAGGTGGCCGAGCTCCCTCGACACCGGCCGAGAGCGACACTGCGGCGCAAGATGGCGCGACAGTCCGAGGTGAGGGTGGACGTGCCCGCGGAGTGGGGGGGTACGGTCGTGCGCGTGGAGGCGCAGCGCCACCGCCCCTCAACCTCGACAACCAGGCAGCTCGTGAGGACGGCGGACGCCAGCAAGGAGCTTCCCCGAGCCGTAGTTCGTCGCAGGCTCCCAAACTCAGCGATGCGGCTGCTGCCAGCGGAGGTCTTAGCTCCTCACCCTCCTCGGCTAGTAGTAGTGTCCCGCCTCGCCCTGCCGGCGGTTACACGGGAAGCGGCGACACTGGGTGGTCCTCGGTCTTTGGTGGCTCTGCAAAAGGCGGACAGCAGCGTCCCGCACCCCGCGCCAGAGCCAGTGGTGGGACAGCAGAGCCTGCTGAGCCCACCGAACGTCCGGAGTCCAGTTCCGGACGTGGAATATTCGACGGCCGTGCTGCGACTCCTCCCCGTGGCAAGGTTCCTCCCGAAGGCTCCCGTTGGGGAGGTTCCCGTAACAAACGCCAGGCACCACCCCCGCCGCGAGCCTCCCGGCCAGCATCGGAACAACGAGACGGCGACAACTGGTTCAGTTCGGGCACCAGTAGCAATGAGAGTCAGGGGCCGATCAACACCCCCTTCTGGGCCAGCTCCGAGGGGCAGCGCCGCCGCGATGCGAGCGGCGACATCCCGTTTTGGCTCCGTGAAGACGAGGACTGATTCAAGCTCAAGCGATAGGGCGTTGCGAGAGGGGGGAGCTGCCGGCTTCACTTCGCAACGCTCTACTAGGGCCGAACCCTCCCAGCCGTTTCTAACGCCCTGCTCCGATCGATCTCTTCTCGCACGGACTTCAGGAACAGTTTCTTATGCCCAAGCCCCTCTCTGATGGTCAGCAGCGTCTCGTCTTCGGTGTCCTCGTCTTGATTCTGATCGTCTTCGGTGTCTACCTCATGCTCGGTGGGTTCGACGGCGGCGACACCGCCGAAGAGCAGCAGGGCGATGAGAACACCACGAGCGAATCCGCGCAGCAACAGGAAGCTGCGACGCCCGTCCCGATCCCTACAACGGCGCTGGAAGACGCCAACGTCATGGACTGGTTTCCCTTCGACGAGCAGGAGTTTAGGGCCGCCGCCGCGGTGGCGCAGTCATTTGCGGTGGCCTACGGCACTGTGGACTACTCCAAGACGCCAGAGGATTATTACGACCGCTTGGAGGAATTCGCCACCGAGGACTACGCGAAGAGTCTCGCGCGGAACTCCGGTGCGAGTGCCCTATGGGGAGAGATGTCGGAGAAAGAAGCTGTAGCTGAAGGCAGTGCCAACATCGATTCAGTTCGTAGCTTCGACGATAGTTCTATCGTCTTCCTCATCAACGCGCAGTCGATCACTCAGGACGAGGACGGTTCACAGCAGGATCTGGGTGAGTTCGCGATCACGATGGTCCAGAACGGAGGCGAATGGAAAGTCTACGACTTTCAGCCTGCCGACGCTGGAAACTTCGGTGACCCCCAATGATGCGAGTACTCTTTCGGTCTCCCTATTCCGACGAAGGCTCATGCGCTACTTGGCTGGCCGTAGGGGTAGGCCTATTTATCATTGGCATCCTGCTCCTGAGCCTTGTACTCGTGCCTACGGCCATGTTCGGTCCCGGCGTGATGACAGCCGTAGGTGGGATGCAGTGCACCAGTGAGACCGAGCAGGTGGATTCTTCCGGTTACGCGGAAGACTCCATCCCCCAGAACTATCTCGACCTGTACAAAGAGGTGGGCGAGGAGAAGGGGGTTCCGTGGAACGTCCTCGCTGGCATCGGTCAGGTGGAGAGCGATCATGGCCGTTGGCCGGGAGAAGGCATCACAGAAGGTCACAATGCCTGGGGAGCCGCTGGTCCGATGCAGTTTGGTGCACTGGACGGATCTGCGGCCGGCAACAGTTGGGGCGGTGAGCCCATCATGCCTGTCGAAGAACGCCCCGAAGAAGGATACGGCCAGGACGGTAACGGCGATGGGGTTGTCAACGTTTACGATCCAGCGGACGCGATCCCCGCGTCGGCCGACTATCTTCTCGCTCACGGCGCGGAGCAGGATATGGCGGGCGCGATCTACGCTTACAACCATGCTTCGTGGTATGTCGACGACGTACTCGGTTGGGCAGAACAGTACGCGGCGGGAGATTTTTCCACCGACTCCGCTATCCAGACAGCCGTTGACTGCTCCCTAGACGCGGCAGGAGAACCGATCGGAGCGGCCCCCGACGAGCTGACCCAACAGGTCGTGGACTGGGCGCTCGCGCAGCGAGGTAAGCCATACGAATGGGGCGGCACGGGTCCCTACGCCTTCGACTGTTCTGGACTCATGCAGCAGGCCTACGCGAGTATCGGGGTCGCTATCCCACGAATATCAGAAGAGCAGTGGCGCTTCGGTCCGAAGGTACCTGAAGGGGAAGAGCAGCCAGGAGACCTAGTTTTTTTCGATGTACCCAGCCAGAATGGCTACTCCGATGCTCCCGGCCACGTCGGCATGGTGGTTGGCGACGGTCTGATGGTCGAAGCCTGGTGTACAAACTGCGGACCGATTGCAACTCGTGAGTATCATAATCCCAATCGTTCTGATGTTTTAGGTTTTACTCGTCCACTGGAAAATCGAGAAGTAAAAATCCAATTGGAGGAAAATGGTGGATAGGGGGTATGCAAATAAGGCGACTGGGGGGTTAAAAGGGTGGCGTGCCCTGGTTTCTATTCTTGTTTCCGGCACCTTAGCTGCCTTCGTTGTTTTTTCTATTGTTTTTTTGATATTTAGAGGGGTTTTCTCTTCTCTTTCTGATTCGGATTCAAATGGACATGCCACACCTACGTGGCAGCCTCTTGATACTTTATCAAAAAATGAATTGGATCTATGCGGAAAAACAATGAAAAAGCTAAATATAGTGACTGAACGGCTGGATTCTTCTGGTGACTATAAAGATAAAGAAGTGGGAACAGGAGAACAAAAAAGGCGAATAATCCGCGACGATTGCCAATGGAAGATTTCCTCCTCCTCTGGGGAGATGATCATGCATTTAGACTATCAAGTGGATATTCCAATTTCAAACAAATCGTCTGGCTTGAAAAGGGCGGAAGATAGATATAAAAAAGAAAAAAATGAAGCTGAAACTCTTTTTGGTTCATTAGAAGAAAAAGGACACCAAGAGAGTCTTGGGGAAAATATAGAATATTTCTATGGTTATCTTGAAAATGACGATAAAAAGCCTGCCTATGTTCTCGTTGGTCGAGACAGGATTGGTGTCTTTAAAATGCGCTTGCAGCAAAACGAAATTCTAATTGATGGTTCTCGCTTTGAAAAATCAGACTTTCTTGTTGTCGCAAGAAATGTAGTTCCTCATATTCGCACGAATCTCCAAAGATGGATTCCAAGTTGATTCAGTTTTTAGTTTTTATAGCTTCTTTTGAGTCGGGTGGCATCTCCCTGTGGGATGCGCGATGATGGCTCACTGTGAGCGAGATGCGCAACTCCGTGACCGGGGTACGTTCCGAGGTTCTGGTGCAGGCGGGCACCGTGCATGGCGGGGTGCACATTCACGATGATGGGGCTGGCCGGGTAGAGCCACAGCAGCTTCCGGTGGCAACTGCGACGTTTACGGACCGGGAGGGAGAGACCGCCCGCATTGAGCGTCTGATCGCTGCGGAGGATACCCCTGAGCGTCCCACGATTATCGTCATCACCGGGATGCACGGTTCGGGAAAGACCGAACTCGCCCTGCAATGTCTGGCCAGTGCCGCGGAGCGGTTTCCCGACGGCCGCTACTATGCTGACCTTTCGGGGCAGGCGCCGGCTACCGCCGCCGACCCTGGCGCTGTCTTGGACGTTTTTCTCCATGGTTCCGGCAACGGCACGAGCGTGACCACCGCCGACACGCAGGCGAAAACCGCGCTTTTCCGCTCGCTCACCGCCGACCGCGCTGTCGCTATTCTCTTGGACGACGCCCTCAACGTGGGGCAAGTGACCTCGCTGCTGCCCACCAGCGCGCGGGCACTGGTCATCGTCACCAGCACCTCGCCCCTGCCCGGACTCGCCAGCATGGGGGCCGAGCCGCTGCGCTTAGACCCCATGGACACCGAAGCCATCCTGGAGTTGTTTCGACGCCACCTAGCCCACATCGCCCCGCGTCGACTGGATAGTGAATCGCGGGCTGCTGTCCGGCTCGCGGAACACTGCCATGGGTTGCCTCTTCTTGCTCGGCTCGCCGCTGTGCGGTTGGCGGAAGATCCCTACGAGCCCATCGCCGATATCGTCGCCGAGATCGAGGCGCACGGTAGCTTGCGGGTCCTCAGCGACGGGCACGGGGAGAGCGTGTCGCTGTCCGCTATGCTCGACGCTTCCTACCGTCGATTGAGCCCGTCCGCCGCCCGTGTTTACCGCGCCCTTGGCGCGCACCCGGTACCCGAGTTTGACCAGTGGGCGGTCGCGGCGGTGTTGGGCGTCGACGTGGCTGCCGCACGCGGTCATCTTCGGGAGTTGTCGCGTGGCGCTCTGGTCGAGCCGGCGCCACATGGGCGTTACTGGATGCACAGCCTCGTCCATGAGCACGCTCAGACGGTGGCTGTTCAGGAGGGGGAAGGGGCGGAGAGCGCTCAAGCCGTCGCCGGTTTCGCCCGCTACTATTTGACGGCGGCGGTCGCGGCAGACCGGCGGCTCAATTCGCGGTGGACAGTGGGGCCCCACTACGACACGCCACCGCAGGTGGCCATCCCCGAGTTCGCCACCCCCGAAGAGCGCTCTGCTGCTTCCGAGCCCCAGCCGAGTGGGCTGACGCCGCTGGCCTGGACCGGCGACAACCTCCGGGCGATCATGGCTTTGGCTGAGCGCCATAACGACCCTACGCGCGGCCCGTGCGGTGAGCCGGGTTACGTTTGGCAGCTCGCGGAAGCCACCGACAGTTTCTTCCGGGCTCGGGGGCACTCCGCTGACCGTTTCCGGCTCGCCGAACTGGGCGCCCACGACGCTCGGGCCTGCGGGGACGTGTTCGCTGAGGCGCGGGTACGCAACCAGTGGGGGTTTGCGCTGCTTGACCACGAGCGCTTCACTGCAGCCTACGAGCAGTTCTCGTCGGCGCTTGAGCTGTCCGAGCGTGCTGAGGACCGGCGGGGGCAGGGGGCGGCGCTGGAGTGTTTGGGGATCGTCTCGTGGCGGATGGGACAGTTCGCCGCGGCGCTGGACTACATTGACCGCTCCCAGCCGTTTCTCGCGGAGTTGGGCCGGCCACGGTCTCTCGCGTTGCACCATCTGCACCGTGGCCGTGCGTTGGCGGGGTTGGAACGCTACGAGGAGGCACTGTCAGCGTTCGATCGGGCGTGGCAAGGGCTGCGGTCGCTGGCGGGCTCGGGGCAGCCGGACCGCGTCAACGAGGGAAAGGTTCTGCTCGCGCGGGGGGACGCGCTGGCCGCGTTGGGTCGGGGCCGCGAGGCTGTCACCGCTGGAAAGGAGGCGCTGGCGCGCTTCGTCGCGGCCGAGAGCAGGTTCCAGCAGGGGCAGGCCTACGAGGTGCTGGCGCGGGCGGAGGCGGCACGCGACGGCTCTGCCGCCGGCCGGGATCGGCTGCGTACTGCCCTGGCGATCTATGGTGAGTTGCGTAACGAGGCTGCGGCAGCGCGGGTGCGGTCGCTGCTGGGGGAAGGAGAGGAGTGACCCTGGCGCGGGCCAGATCTTTGCTGCGCCCGGGGTGTATCGGGGGTGGCCTCAGACGGCGTCTAGCGTCGTGGTCCCTACGGTCACCGTGGTGGTGGTCGTGTCGGTGGCGACAGTGAGTTGGCCGGGTTTGATCAGCGCGGCCTGCGGTGGTGCGGTTGCTGCCCGTTGGCACAGCACGCTGGCCAGTAGGCAGGGCCTGGGGGCGTGGGGGGTTGATTCCAGGGTGAGGCTGGCGTGGCGGCCGTCGCGGGTGCGCAGCAGGCAGTGGTCGGGGCCGTAGACTGCTGCGGCCCGCGCGCCGGGGCGGTGGTGCAGCGTTTCTGCCAGCCAGTCTGCCGGATCGTACGGCAGCTCGTGGGTGGGGCACAGGATGACGTCGGCGAGTTCGGTCAACCGCCGGTCGGGTTCACTGTCCCAGACCACGAGTAGGGCTTCGCTGGCCTGATGTCCGGGGGTTTCGTCGGCGTCGGGCGCGCGGTCGAGGGTGGCGGCGGGCAGGCGACGGGCGTCGACGCGGTGTCCGTCGTGGCTCCAGGTGAGGATGGTCCACAGCGCTGTAGGTGGAGTGGTCGGGAAGGCGGGGGGCGGGACTGTGGCGGTCAGCGGTGCGGTCGTTGGTTCTTTGGCGGCCATGAGGCGGTACATGGTGCGGCGTAGTAGGTGCAGTGAGCGGCCCGGCGCGGCGGAGAGCCAGCGGGCTGCGATGGTCTCGGTGGCGGGGCGTCGCCTTTCGGCCTCGGCGAGTTGGTCGGTGAGGGGACGGTCGAGTTCCAGGGCCGGCGCGGTCCGCAGCAGTTGGGCGATGGGGGAGGTGGGGTCGACGTCGTCGGCGCCGCCACGGTCGAGGAGAACGGGGCGGCCCAACGCCGCAGCGTAGTAGGGAACGGAACCGTGGTCTCCGATCACGGCGTCGGCTGCCAGTAGGGCAGCGCGCCACCCTTCGCGCGGGGGTACCAGGATGAGGCCGGAGCGTTGGGCCGCGGCCAGCCAGGCGTCGATTTGTCCAGGGCCGTGGCTGTACCAGATGTTGGGGTGCAGGATGAGAGCCACGCGGTAGCTGTCGAAGGCCAGTTCGGTGAGCAGTTGGTGGGCGAGACCGGGGTGACGGCCGAACAGCGAGTGCGGGCCCCATGTGGAGGTGAGGACGAGCAGGCGTTGCCCTTCGCGGAGCCCTAGAGCGTTCCGATGGTGCCGGCGTCGCGGTAGCCCCGCGATCAAGCGGTCATAACAGGGGTCGCCGGCGACCACGGTGGCCGGCAGTGCTTCGGGACAGTCTCGCGCCAGTCGCTCGCGTTGCTCGTGGTGGGAGAGCACGATCGCCGAAGGAACCAGTCGGCCCTCGTGCAGCAGCCATTCGGCGGAGAGGCCGAAAACTGTCGGCTCTTCCGCGCTTCCCGATTTCTGATTTCTGATTTCTGATTTCTGATTTAAGTACTTATTATATCCCATTCCATGTGGAATTCGTAGGATGGGGGCGCTCACCTCGTGCAGTTCTCCGCCCAGGCTGGTGGTGAGGGCCAGATCGAACGCCATATCTCTGGCTTGGTCCCAGGTGAGGACGGGGTAACCGGTGTCGGCTAGCAGGCGTTGCACGCCGTCGGTGAACACCGACGACCTGGTCCAGGTAAGGAATATCTGGACCCGTGGATCGTCGGCCAGGGCGGGCAACACGTCCAGCATGCGGGTGGCCGAGGTGACGTTGTGGACGATCGCCAAAACCAGCAGTGAGGGCCGCAGGGTTTGCCATTGGGGGTCGATCGCGCTCAACCGCTGGGTGCTGTCGACCGTTGCGGCCGTGTCGGTGTCATCGGTGTCCCATCCTGTGCCCACAACGGAGCAACTTTAGCTTTCCCGCCCCCTCCTAGAGGAACCACCCCTCGTGATGACCGGCTCTGCCGGGGAGCGGCGAACATCCGACTCGTGTGCAGAGCCGGAACGGTACCGTTGACGCATGGCGCGGGATAGACAGCGGCCGGGGCGGCGCAGGATCTTGGATGCGGCCGGGCGGCTGTTCTACGAGCAGGGGGTGCACAGCGTCGGCGTCGACAGCGTGATCGAGGCCGCTGGTGTGGCGAAGATGACTCTCTACCGCAACTTCGCGTCAAAAGCCGAACTGGTGGCGGCCTACCTGGCCGAGCGGGACGTGCGGTGGCGGACGGAGTTCGAGGCTCGGCTGGCCGGGGCCGGTGTGGAGCCGGTTGCGCGGGTGGGGATGGTTTTCGATGTTCTGGGGGAGTGGTTCGATTCTCCCGACTTCCACGGCTGCGCCTTTATCCGGGCGAGTGCGGAGAACACCGACGAGGTGGTCCAGGCGGCCATCGTGCGCCACAAGCAGTGGTTTCGGGAGTTCTTGCGAGGGTTGCTTCTCGACGCCGACGTGGCCGAGCCCGATCTCGTGGCAGAGCAACTCTTCGTGCTCGTGGAGGGGGCGATGGTAATCGCGGCGATGGAGGGGCGTTCTGTGGTAGCCGACCACGCGCGGCAGGCGGCCGAACGGCTGGTGGCCGACGCGCGAGTGGCCACCAGCCGCGTTACCGTGCTCAGCCAGGAGTGACCTCCCGGGAGAGGTTTCTCGTACGGTCAGGTGGTGGCGTAGATCTTCGACAGGTACTTCAGGCCGGTGTCGGGGAATACCGTGACGATGGTCGCCGGCACCCGCACTTCCTCGGCGAGCTTGCGCACGCCCCACAGGTCGGCGCCGGAGCTGCTTCCCGTGAGGAGGCGTGGGAAGGGCTAGGTAGCGCGGTCGCGGAAGAGGGAGATAGCGACGGCGCCGGCAAGGGCCAAGAGTGCGAGCAGGAGGAGACCAGGCGTGTAGCTGCCGGTCGTGCTCAGTAACGCTCCGAGGAGGGCGGGACCCGCTGCCGAGCCGATCCCCACGGCGGTGTAGGTGAGGCCGAGGAGGCGGCCCAGATCGGTCAAGCCGAACTGTTGGCTCAACACGACGCTGGTCAGCGCGATGTATCCGCCGTAGCCCAGGCCCAGCACGATGGAGAAGACGAGCAGGACGGCGTAGTTCGAGGCCGCTCCCCAGATCCAGAAGCTGAGTGCGATCACGATGGAGCAGGCGCGGTAGAGCACCAAAGTGCTGACCCGGTCGGCCAGCGCCCCCAGGGCGATTCTGCCGAAGACGCTGGCCAGTCCGATCGTCGAGACCAGCGCTGCCGCTGTGACCGCTTCCACACCCAGATCTCGGGCGGCCGGCGATAGGTAGACGAAGGGGACGTACAGCCCGATGTTGGTCAACAGGGCTGAGGTGTAGAACAGGAGGAACCGTCGGCGGCGTCGCCGGCGATCTGCGGCGTTTCGACTCCCCGGTTCCCGCGAGGGTGGAGGGTTCGCCATCAGCGCGGTCGCCAGGAGCAGCACCGCGCAGATCGCGACGGCATAGCAGCGGTAGGCCGTGGGCCAGCCGTAGCTTTCCACCAGCCAGGCCGAGACCGGCGGCACGATCACCGTGCCTAGGCCGATGCCGGAGACCACGAATCCGGTGGCTAGCGAGCGCCTACGCTCGAACCAGCGTCCTGTGGCGGTGACGATCGGAACGTAGACGCAGCCCACGCCCAGACCGATGCCGATCCCGTAGGCCAGGTAGGCCTGCCACAGTTCCTGGGTGTAGGACGTGGCGATCAGCCCGCTGGCGATCAGCACGGTCGCCGCCCCCAGCAGGAGGCGCGGCCCCACCCGGTCGGCCAGCGGTCCGCTGCCGACTCCCAGGCAGAAGAACACCAGGGAGGTCACCGAGAACACGGTCCCGCCGGCGGTGCTGGGAGCGCCGAAGTCCGCGGCCATCGCCACGAAGAACTGCCCGTAGCTGTAGGCCAGGCCGAAGGCGACGAACAGGGCCATGAACCCACCCGTCGCGGCCAGCCACGCCCGTGTGGAGTCGCGTTGCGCCGCTGCGGGGGACGACGGCAGCCGAAGATCTGTCCGATTCGCGGTTTCCTGAGGTGTCACAGCAAAAAAGATACAGACCTACCTCTCTCTTTTTAAGAGAGGATGGCGCACTGAGAACAAGTGGCCACGGATGGTCACGTGCTTGCCGTCGAACGAGGCGCTGTGTTAAGCGCCCAGTGAGGTAGGCGTCCGGCGTCGGCCGGGCGTGCGATCATCGCGGTTGCGGGGCCGCGTGTCTCTCTCGCCCCCTGACGTGACGGGCAGCCGAACGTCCCCGCGCTGTGCGATTATTCGGTCGCTGCGAGGAGGTGTGGCCATGACCACCGATCGGGGGTTTCGCCCCGCCGTATTGGAGGGGGTCCTCGAACGTGTCACCTACGCCAACGAGGACAACGGCTATACGGTCGCCCGTATCGATCCCGGGCACGGTGGTGAGTTGGTCACGGTGGTGGGCTCGCTCCTTGGGGCGCAGCCGGGGGAATCGTTGCGCCTGGAGGGGCGTTGGGGGTCCCATCCGCAGTACGGCCGGCAGTTCCAGGTGGAGAACTACACGACCATGCTGCCGGCCACCGTACAGGGGATTCGCCGCTACCTTGGTTCGGGGCTGATCAAGGGGATCGGGCCGCGGCTGGCCGAGCGTATCGTCGACTACTTCGGTGTCGAGGCCCTCGACGTCATCGAAGAGACGCCGCAGCGGCTCATCGAGGTGCCCAAGCTCGGCCCCAAGCGCAGCGATCTCATCGCCCGCGCGTGGGAGGAACAGAAGGCCATCAAGGAGGTTATGGTCTTCCTACAGGGCATCGGGGTGTCCACCTCGCTGGCGGTGCGCATCTACAAAAAGTACGGCGACGCCTCGATCTCGATCGTGCGCAACGAGCCCTACCGGTTGGCCACCGATGTCTGGGGCATCGGGTTCAAAACCGCCGACACCATCGCCCGCGCCGTTGGTATCCCCTCCGACAGTCCGGAGCGCGTCAAAGCCGGTATCCAGTTCACCCTGTCGGAGTCGACCAGTGACGGCCACTGCTACCTCCCGCGCGAACGACTCATCTCCGCGGCGGTCAAGATCCTTCAAGTCGACCCCGGGCTCGTCATTGACTGCCTGGCCGAATTGGTCGCAGAGGAGGGGGTGGTCGCCGAGGAGCTTCCCGGTAGCGAGCACGACGACGACGGCGAGCACGCCGTCACCGGTGTGTACCTCGTGCCGTTCCACCGGGCCGAGATCTCGCTGGCCAACCAGGTGCGCACCCTGCTCAACTGTCCAGAGGACCGCATGCCGGCCTTCGCCGACGTCGACTGGTCAGTGGCGCTGGAGTGGCTGCGCGAGCGTACGGGGGCCGAGTTGGCCTCCGAGCAGGAACAGGCGGTCAAGCTTGCGTTGACCAGCAAGGTCGCGGTACTCACCGGTGGTCCCGGCTGCGGTAAGTCGTTCACGGTCTCCTCGGTGATCACGCTCGCGGCTGCCAAGCGAGCCAAGATCGTCTTGGCCGCGCCCACGGGCCGGGCCGCCAAGCGGCTCACCGAGTTGACCGGTCACCCCGCCTCGACCGTGCACCGGCTGCTGGAACTCAAGCCCGGTGGGGACGCCTCGTACGACAAGGATCGCCCCCTCGACTGTGACCTCCTCGTCGTCGATGAGGCCTCCATGCTCGATCTGCTGTTGGCCAATAAGCTCGTCAAGGCCGTGCCTGCGGGGGCTCACCTGTTGTTCGTCGGCGATGTGGACCAACTGCCCTCGGTGGGCGCCGGTCAGGTGTTGCGCGATCTGCTTGTGCCTGGCTCGCCGGTACCCAACGTGCGGCTTACGCACGTGTTCCGCCAAGCCCAACAGTCGGGGGTGGTCACCAACGCGCACCGCGTCAACTCCGGGAAGCCTCCGCTGGTGCAGGACATGAGTGACTTCTTCCTGTTCTCCTCCGACGACACCGAGGCCACCGCCGAACTCACCGTCGATGTGGTCGCCCGCCGCATCCCCCGCAAATTCGGGCTCGACCCGCGGCGGGATGTGCAGGTACTCACCCCCATGCACCGAGGGCCGGCCGGTGCCGGCAACCTCAATACGCTGCTACAGGCAGCGCTTACACCACCCCGGGAGGGCCTGCCCGAACGGCGGCTGGGCGGGCGGGTCCTGCGCGTCGGCGACAAGGTCACCCAGATCCGCAACAACTACGAGAAGGGCGCCAACGGGGTCTTCAACGGCACCATGGGGGTGGTCAGCGGGGTGGACGTCGAGGAGCAGGAGGTGACTGTCCGCACCGATGAGGATGAGGACGTCAGCTACGATTTCGCCGAGCTCGATGAGATCGTCCACGCCTACGCTGTCACCGTGCACCGCTCCCAGGGCAGCGAGTATCCCGCTGTGGTCATCCCGGTGACCACGAGCGCGTGGATGATGCTACAGCGCAATCTGCTCTACACTGCGATCACCCGGGCCAAGCGCCTCGTCGTCCTCGTGGGGGCGCGCCGGGCCATTGCTCAGGCCGTGCGTAACGCCGGGGCGGGGCGTCGTTACACAGCGCTGGACAATCGGATCACGACGGCGGTGTGAATCGGCCCAGCGCCGCGGTCGGCCGCATTTTTCGTATCCGAGCAAGAACCTCCCGATGACAGCTCGTCATTGCCCCGTTGATTTCCGTGACCGCACCACGTGGGAGGCGGTAGCGATTTAGCCTCCAGATATGGAGATCAAAGCCGCGTCCCAAGCGCACATCGTGTCGGATGCGGAGCGGTTGCGCGTTGAGGCCCGCCAACTCGAAGCCGATGCCCCGGCGTTTCCCGACGATCGGGCGGCGATCTTGGCTGAGGCGGCGTCGCTGTGGCACTGTCTGGGCGACGACGAGCGTGCGCTGCGTCTGTGCGGCGAGGCGCTGGCCACGGGCGGCGCGGGAGAGGGGAGTCAGCTCGCGCGGCTGCGGCGGTTGGAGGTGTATGCCCATCATGGCCAGTGGTCTCACGTTGCCGCCGAGTTGCGCGCGTTGCGTGCTGAGCCGGTCAGCCCGCGGCCGGCACATTTGGTCGCTGAGGTACTTGAGCGTTTCGGCCGCCCCGGCGAGGCACTGGAGTTCTTCAGCTACGCCTGTGGCCCGCTGCTGACCGAACTCGACCGCGTCGAGCCCGCCGAAGCGGGGAAGTATTTGGTCTACTTCGACTCCGCGGAGGGGCGTGCCCGGGTTCGGGCCGCGCTAGGGATGCCTGAGGACGAGCTCGACGCTGTCATTCGTCGTTCCTACGAGGAGGAGACGGTTCCCCTCAACGGTGTCGACTGTGTGGCGCCGCAGCCCGGCGATGGGAAGTCCCCGGTTGCCGGATTCGTCGCCCGCGCCGATCTGGGGAGGTCGCACGGGTGGGAGCCGCTTGTTCCCGCCGAGTTCCGGTCGTTGGGGCCGCAGGAGTACCTCCTCCTGTTAGAGGGGGAGTGGCGCGTTTTCACCCAGTGCCGTCCGGGCGGGCTCACGCTGGTTCCCGTGCGCGTCGAGGAGTACCAGACCTTCGCCCGGCAGGTCGGTCCTTCACCATCGGCGCAGCGCCTCCGTCACGACTTCCTGCGTGAGCGGCTGCGCAGCGGTGATGTTGTCCACTGGCCGCCCCACCGCAACGCCGCCTGCTGGTGCGGGGCCGAGCGCAAGTACAAGAAATGCTGCGGTGCGCCACACCGTGCCTGAACGCTGTCGCTCTTTCCTTCCCTCCGCACGAGGGGCGGCCCCGTGGGTGTTGCTTCGGCCGGCGCCCACGGTGGGGGCCGCGCCGCTCCCAGGGGCTGGCGAGGGTCACTCCGGTTGTCGGTTTCGGCGCAGTACGACCTTGGCGCAGCTCAGGGTGAGCGCTGCGGCCTCGGAACCGAAGGAGAACGTCAGCCGGATCGACTCGGTGTCGTGTTCGGTGTCGACGCTGGCCACGGTTGTTCCGGAGTTCAGGCCGGGCAGGTGGTCGGCGAAACTGAAGTCGGTGACGCCTTGTAGGACCAGAGTGTGATCGGTGACGTTGTGTGCCTCGCGCGTGCGCAGGGTTACCTTCACCTGGTGCCCCTGCTCGTCGATGTGGACGTCTTCGAGTGTTGCTCCGTTAACAGCGTCGAGCGTGGCCATCCCGCCCGTACCTCCCCCATGACGGTCCCCTCCGGCGAGTGTTCTGCCCCATTGTCCACATATGCCCGGATTATCTGTTCGCCACACGGTCGCGGCCGATGTCGGCAGTCAGGTGCTACGTCCTTGGTCGCGCGAGGGCGCGGGTGGGGCAGTAGGGGAGTCAGACGCGAAGTGCGCGGGGGTGGAGTAGAGGGAGACGTCGTAATCAAAAATTAATAGAAACGCAAACATTGTGTTTGCGGGGCGGTTGGGGGTGGGTACGGGAAGAAAAGACTACGGCGGTACGTCCGCCGGCCATCTCCCGGTGTACTGGATCTCGAGACCCGGCATGGTCCCGGCTAATGACATGGAAAGGCACACGTTCCGTGGGCACCCTCTCTTGGATCGATCCCTCCCTACGGCTCACACCGGTCCAGGCCGTCAGCATGCTGCACAGCTATCTCACGGCGGCCGGTATGCGGCGGCTCTACGCCGCCGGGCATGCCACGGTGGCCTCGCTGTCGATCCGCGCCGGACTCACCGTGTGGTGCATGGGGGGAACCTTTCGCTGGTCCGACGAGCACGGGCACACGACGACCCACCCCGCTGACGACCCCGAGGGAGCGGCGCGCCGTCTCAGCGGGGTGTCCTCGTCCATGCCCGCCGCCGCGTGAGCGTTTCCGTCGGCTCCCCAGCAGGAGCCGGGCAGCTGGCGTGTTCGGGAGCCCCCGGCACCCCACCGGCAGGTAGCGGTTCCGGCGAGGCAGTAGCGTTTTGAGGCGTGAGCGATTCCTTGACCGTCGTCGGCGCCGCTATCGTCTGTGGAGGGGCACTTCTCGCCGCCCAGCGCGCGAGCCCGCCGCAGTTGCGTGGCAGGTGGGAGCTGCCCGGCGGCAAGGTCGATCCGGGTGAGACCGAGGAGGTCGCCCTCGTCCGGGAGTGTCAGGAGGAGCTCGGGGTCAAGATCCGTCCGCGCCTGTCCCTCGCCCGCGAGGTCGCCCTCCCGCTGCGCCCGCAAGCATCGCCGGCGCTGCTGCGAGTGTGGATCGCCGATCTCGTTGACGGGACCCCTCAGCCGCTAGAGCACCTCTCCCTGCGCTGGCTGTGCGCGACCGCACTCACCGACGTCGACTGGCTGCCCGCTGATGTGCCGTTTCTGGCTGATATCCGGCCTTACCTCGATTGCGGGCAGGAGCAGTGAGCTTTCCGGGCTCACCGGCCGCGCCGCCGGCCGATCTCGGGGTGCGCTCGCGCACGGCCGGCGGCGCAACCGTCCTGGCTCACGCCTGGCCCTGGGCCGCCTTGCCGAGCTCGGGCACGAACTCGTCCATCGCCCATGGCAGGCTCAGCGGGTTAGGGGTCGACACGGCCATCGCCAGTGCCGGGTCGTTGAAGGCGATGTAGCCGCCATCGCGCACGGCCGGGATCTGCTGGAACACCTCGTTGTCCTCGATGCGCTGTTGGTCCTCGGCGGTGTTGAACCACATCACCATGGTCTGCGCATCGATCTTGTCGGCGTTTTCCATGCTCAGCGTCCCGTAGAACTGCCCGTCGGCCACGTGCAGCTCATCGGTCACCTCCGCCGGAGTGAACCCGAGCTGCTTCATCAGCTCCGCGCGGGGTTCGCCTTCGACGTAGAAGGCGAACTCGCCTTCGTACATGGTGCCGATGACAAAGGAGGTGCCCTCGAACTCGGGGTGCTCCGCGGCGAGTTCGGCGAGGTAGTCCTCGGTCTCCGCTACGAGGGCTGTGGCCTCGTCGGGCTTGCCCACCGCCGTGCCGATCGCCTGGGTCTGTTCCTGCCAGCCGGTCATCCACGGCTGGTCCAGGTAGGGGATGGTCGGCGCGACCTGGGAGAGGTCCTCGTACTCGCTCTCTTGCATCCCCGACTGCACGCCCAGGATCAGGTCGGGGGCCAGTGTGGCGACCTGCTCGGTGGGGATGCCGTTGTCGGTGTTGATCAGGGTGGGCAGCTCGCCGCCCAGCTCCTCGATCTTGGCGACGTCCCAGGGCAGGTAGCCGTCTTCGCTGGCGAAAGTCGATTCCGCTATACCCACGGGCACGATCCCCAACTCCAGCAGGGTCCCCTCGTCTGACCAGCCCACGGTAACGATGCGCTCCGGGCGTTCGGTGATCTCGGTGGAACCGTAGGTGTGCTCGATCGAGACGGGGAAGGCGCCCGTGTCGGCGGATTCGGCGGCGGTCGAGCCCCCCTCGTCCGACTCGCCGGAACCGCCGCAGCCGGTCAGGGCAGCAGCGGCCACTATGGCCGTCGCGGCGCCGGCCAGCCGCCAGGCCGGGGCGCGGTGTGCGTCGTCCAACATAGACCCCCCTATTAGGTCAAAAAAGCACGCTTTACGTGGAAATACGGCAAAGCGCTCTAAATATGCCCCAACATGGACATAGGTAATTCAGGGTAGCCTGACCTAACTTTTGACGTATGGGCGGGGGTGGGTCGTCGGCGCATCCCGTCCCAGGACACCGGACCGCTGCGCATAGACTGACACACGGCCGCGGGAAGCGCGGTCGTTCCCACCGGATGAGATCGAGACTTTCGCATGTCCAGCGCCACGCACGCTGTAGGCTCCGCGCGCCGTACCGATATCCGCAACGTTGCCATCGTCGCCCATGTCGACCACGGCAAGACAACCCTCGTCGACGCCATGCTCTGGCAGTCGGGCGCCTTCCGAACTAACCAGGACGTCGATGAGCGCGTCATGGACTCCAACGACCTGGAGCGCGAGAAGGGCATCACCATCCTCGCCAAGAACACGGCCGTGCACTACACCAGGCCGGGAGCCGAGGACGTCGTCATCAATATCATCGACACCCCCGGCCACGCCGACTTCGGCGGCGAGGTCGAGCGGGGCCTGTCGATGGTCGACGGCGTGGTGCTGTTGGTCGACGCCAGTGAGGGCCCGCTCCCCCAAACCCGGTTCGTCCTGCGGAAGGCGCTGGCCGCCAAACTCCCCGTGATCTTGGTGATCAACAAGGTCGACCGTTCCGACAGTCGGGTCGATCAGGTCGTTGACGACACCTATGAACTGTTCCTCGACCTCGACGCCGATGAGGATCAGATCGATTTCCCCATCGTCTACGCCTGCGCCCGAGACGGCCGGGCCTCCTTGGAGCGCCCCGCCGACGGCTCCGTTCCGGAGAACCCCGACCTGGAGCCGTTGTTTCGCACGATCCTCGACACCATCCCCGCCCCGGAGTACGTGCCCGGGGCGCCGTTGCAGGCTCACGTCACCAACATCGACGCCTCTCCCTTCCTGGGTCGGCTCGCGCTGTGCCGGGTGCGCCAGGGCGAGATCAAAAAGGGGCAGCAGGTCGCCTGGATTCGCGGCGATAGCACGACTCAGCAGGTCAAGATCACCGAGTTGCTCATGACCGAGGCGCTGGAGCGCCAGCCCGCCGAGCAGGCCGGTCCCGGCGACATCATCGCCATCGCCGGCATCCCCGACATCATGATCGGCGAGACCCTGGCCGCTCCGGAGGACCCGCGCCCCCTCCCACTGATCACAGTCGACGAGCCCGCCATCTCGATGACGATCGGCATCAACACCTCGCCGCTGGTAGGCCGGACCAAGGGCACCAAAGTCACCGCCCGGTTGGTCAAGGAGCGCCTCGACCGCGAGCTGATCGGTAACGTCTCGCTGCGCGTGCTGCCCACCGACCGTCCCGACAGTTGGGAGGTTCACGGCCGCGGTGAGTTGGCGCTGGCGATCCTCATCGAGACGATGCGTCGCGAAGGCTACGAGTTGACCGTCGGCAAGCCGCGGGTAGTCACCAAGCAGGTCGACGGCCAGGTGCACGAGCCGGTCGAGCGGCTCACCGTCGACGCCCCCGAGGACTACCTTGGTGCCATCACCCAGCTTCTCAGCGTCCGCAAGGGGCGTATGGAGCACATGACCAACCACGGTATGGGCTGGGTGCGCATGGACTGGCTGGTCCCCTCCCGCGGCCTTATCGGGTTCCGCACCGAGTTCCTCACCGAGACTCGTGGCAGCGGGATCGCCCACCACGTCTTTGAAGGCTTCGAGCCCTGGTTCGGTGAGCTGCGTACCCGCCCCTCGGGATCACTCGTGGCCGACCGCTCCGGCCAGGCCATGACCTATGCCATGTTCAATCTGCAAGAGCGGGGGGTCCTCTTCGTCGAACCCGGCACCGAGGTCTACGAAGGCATGATCGTGGGCGAGAACTCCCGCTCCGACGATATGGACGTCAACATCAGCAAGGAGAAGAAGCTCACCAACATGCGCTCGTCCACCTCTGAGGAGTTGGAGCGGCTGGTGCCCCCGCGCAAGCTCTCGCTGGAGCAGGCGTTGGAGTTTTGCCGCGAAGACGAGTGCGTCGAGGTCACCCCGGACGCGGTGCGGATTCGCAAGGTCATCCTCGACCAGAAGGAACGCGGCCGGATCGCGGCCAACCGCAAGCGCGGCTGAGCTTTCCCCTACCGGTGGGGCTTTCGGGCGGACAAACCCCACCACAGCGGGCTCGTGCGTCCCGGCTTTTCTTCAGCGATCGTACATGGTACGAATACTGTATTCGTACACACGATCGAATTGGAGGGTTTGTGGTTGACCAGAGCTTCCTCCATGACGGGCTTGACTTCATGGCCGGCAAGGTCGGCGGTATCGGTTCGATCCCGCTGACCGCTCCCACCCCCTGCCGGGAGTGGGAGCTGGGTGCGCTGCTCAACCACGTGATCGCCACGACCACGCTGCTTTCCCGCATCGCCGCCGGACACCCCGTCGAGGCGGAGCACCTCGCCCCCGCTGCCACGGCCGCCACCGCGTTCACCGGCGAGCCGGAGCAGGCGTTTGCAAAGGCCGCCGCCTTGGCTCGGGAGACCTTCGCCGACCCTGGCGGTTGGGAGCGCACCGTCGCGATGCCCACCGGGGCCGAGTTCCCCGGAGCTGTGCTGGCCAAGCTCATCGCCCTCGACGCCGTCGCCCACGGCTGGGACATCGCCCGCGCCACCGGACAGGACGACACCCTCCCCGCCCCGCTCGTCGACACCGCGATGGCCTTCGCCACGGACTTCGTGCGTCCGGAGGTGCGCGGCACCACGATCGGCCATCAGGTCCACGTCGGCCCCGCGGCGACGAAAACGGAGCGTTTCGTCGCGTTCCTCGGTCGACAGCCGTAGCCTGGTTTTCCAAAGCCGTTATTTTCCGGGGGTTACGACCGCTGGAGTGAATCGGAGGGCGACGCCATGGCGCAGCCGCACGCTGTCGTGATCGGGGGCGGGGTTGGTGGACTCGCAGCAGGCGCGGCCCTTTACCAGCGAGGCTGGGCCGTCACGGTCTGTGAGCGCGCCCCCGCTCTCGATCCGGTGGGGGCCGGCCTCGCGGTGGCGCCCAACGGGCTGCGGGCTCTCGACGCCCTTGGGGTGGGCGACTCCGTGCGGGAACGCTCCGCCGTTCAGGGAGTGGCGGGGCTGCGCCGCCAAGACGGCCGCTGGCTCCTGCGCACCACAGTCGGCTACATGCGTCGCAGGCTGGGCGATGAACTCGTCGTGCTGCTGCGTTCCGAGCTCATCGCCGCCTTGGCCTCGTGCTTGCCGGCGGGCGCGCTGCACACCGCGACCACCGTCACCAGTGTCGACCCGGGCGACACCCGCCGCCCCGCCCGCGTGGGCACCGGTTCCGGCGAGCTGACCGCCGATCTTGTCGTGGCCGCTGATGGGTTGCGCTCCTCGGTTAGGCCCGAACTGTTCCTGGAACACCCTGGCCCCGTCTACGCCGGCTTCACCTCGTGGCGGTTCGTCGTCGACCGCCCCAGCCCGGACATGGCCTACGGCGAAAGCTGGGGCAAAGGCGGTGTGGTGGGCATGCTGCCCCTGGCCGGCGATCGTGTCTACTGCTACGCCACCGCGAACGTGCCGGCTGGGCAGAAGGCTGTGGACGAGCGGGCTGAGCTGTTGCGCCGGTTCGGGGATTGGCACGCCCCCATCCCCGACCTGATCGAGGCGGCCGAACCGGAGGGGGTGCTGCGCACCGATGCCTGGCACATCGACACTCCGTTGCCCGCCTACGGCAAGGGACGCGTCGCGCTCCTGGGAGACGCGGCGCACGCGATGACTCCCAACCTCGCCCAAGGCGCGTGTCAGGCGATCGAGGACGCTGTGGTGCTCGCCCACCACGTCGACGAATCCGTCGCCTACGTGCCCAACGCGTTGCGCTCCTACACCGACGCGCGGTTGCCCCGTACCACTCGGATGGTGCAGCGCTCCGCCCAGCTCGCCGAGATGGCGCAAAGCGAGTCGCCGTTGCTCATCCGCCTCCGGGATACCGGAGCCAGCGTCGTGGGAAAGCTCGCGCCGCTGTTGCTGTCGCAGTATGTGCGTCCCGCCCAGGATTGGCAGCCCCCCGGCGGGGCCGCGCGCCGCTGGGCGTGACGTCCTGCGGCGGCTAGCTGCCCGGCCGCCGGTACCGCGACGGCCGGGCGACATCGTTCGTCTCGCGTGTTAGGGCCTCGGCGGGGCGAGCGGTGTCAGCTCTGCTCCCCGCGGGGCTGCGAGTTCGGCTTGGTGTTGGGCACGATCGGCGTGTCCCGCAGCCCGGGACGCAGTCCGATCTTGCTGCCCAGCCATACCAGCGGGTCGTAACGGCGGTCGGCCACGCGCTCTTTGAGGGGGATGAGAGCGTTGTCGGTGATCTTGATGTGTTCGGGGCACACCTCGGTGCAGCACTTGGTGATGTTGCAGTAGCCGAGCCCGAACTCGTCCTGGGAGATCGCGCGGCGGTCGGCGGTGTCCTCAGGGTGGAGTTGAAGTTCGCTGACGCGCATCAGGAACCGTGGCCCGGCGAACGCCTCCTTGTTCTCCTCATGGTCGCGGATGACGTGGCAGACGTCCTGGCACAGGAAGCACTCGATGCACTTGCGGAACTCCTGCGAGCGCGCCACGTCCTGCTGCATCATGCGGAAGTCGCCCGGCTCGGTGCCGGCCTCGGGGGTGAAGGACGGGATCTGGCGCGCCTTCTCGTAGTTGTAGGACACGTCGCACACCAGATCGCGGACCACGGGAAAGGTGCGCATCGGCGTCACCGTGATGGCCTCGTCCAGCGGCAGTGTGCTCATCCGGGTCATACACGACAGTCGGGGGCGCCCGTTGATCTCCATCGAGCACGAGCCGCACTTGCCCGCCTTGCAGTTCCACCGCACCGCCAGATCCGGGCACTGGGTGGCCTGAAGCCGGTGCAGCACATCGAGAAGCACTTCGCCCTCGTGGGCCTCGACCTCGTAGTCGACGAGTTCACCGGCGCCGCTGTCTCCGCGCCACACGCGCAGCCTCGCCGTGCGTGCCGTCGTCTCACTCACCTGTGTCGCCCTCCTTGCGTGCGTCGGCCATGGCGAGTTCTGCTTCGGTCAGGTATTTGGCCAGCTCGTCCCGCTCGAACAGGTTGAGCAGGTCCGGCCGCAGCTCGTCCAGCGGCTGCTGGCGTAGCCCCACCCCGTCCTCGGTCAGGTGGGAGACCAGGGTGACGCGGCGCCACTGTGAGGACATGTGGGGGAAGTCGTCACGGGTGTGCCCGCCGCGCGACTCCTCGCGCCGCAGCGCCGAACGTGCGATGGCCTCGGAGACCAGCAGCATGTTGCGTAGATCCAGCGCCAGATGCCAGCCGGGGTTGTAGGCGCGCCCGCCTTCCGCCCGCACCTCGGCCACTCGTTTGTCCAGTTCGGCCAGTGCTTCTAGCGCCTGCTCCATCTCCGGGCCGTTGCGGATGATGCCGACGAGTTCGTTCATGGTGTTCTGGATCTCCTGGTGCAACAGGTAGGGGCTCTCCCCGCTGTCGCGCTCCAGGGGTTCGAGGAGGGACTGCGTGGCCGCGGCTACCGCCTCCTCGCTCAGCGCCGGGCGCTCCTCGCCCAGTTCGTCGAGGTAGGCCGCGGCGCCCATGCCGCTGCGGCGGCCAAACACCAGCAGGTCCGACAGGGAGTTGCCTCCCAGCCGGTTGGAGCCGTGCATCCCGCCGGCGACCTCACCGGCGGCGAACAGGCCGGGGACCAGCGATGCGCCGGTGTCGGGCTCGACCTCGACACCTCCCATGACGTAGTGGCACGTCGGCCCGACCTCCATGGGCTCGGCGGTGATGTCGACGTCGGCCAGCTCCTTGAACTGGTGGTGCATCGAGGGCAGCCGCCGCATGATCTCCTCAGCCGGCATGCGGCTGGAGACGTCGAGGAAGACCCCGCCGTGTGGGGAGCCGCGCCCCTCCTTGACCTCGTTGTTGATGGCCCGGGCTACCTCGTCGCGGGGCAGCAGCTCGGGTGGCCGGCGGTTGTTGTCGGGGTCGCTGTACCAGCCGTCGGCCTCGGCTTCGGTCTCGGCGTAGTGCGAGCGGAAGACGTCGGGCACATAGTCGAACATGAACCGGCGCCGCTCGGAGTTGAGCAGCACACCGCCGTCGCCGCGGACCGACTCGGTGACGAGGATGCCGTTGACGGAGGGAGGCCACACCATGCCGGTGGGGTGGAACTGCACGAACTCCATGTTGATCAGGGTCGCCCCGGCACGCATCGCCAGCGCGTGGCCGTCGCCGGTGTACTCCCAGGAGTTCGACGTCACCTTGAACGACCTACCGATGCCGCCGGTGGCCAGGACGACCGCCGGGGCCTCGAACACCACGACCTCGCCGGTGTCGCGCAGATAGCCCACGGCGCCCGCGATACGCTCGCCGTCTTTCACCAGTTCGGTGATGGTGGTCTCGGCGTAGACCTTGAGCATGGCTTCGGGGTCGCCCAGTTCGGCGGCGTCGGCTTGCTGGAGTTGCACGACGCGCTGTTGGAGGGTGCGGATCAGTTCCAGCCCCGTGCGGTCACCGACGTGGGCCAGGCGCGGATACTCGTGTCCGCCGAAGTTGCGCTGGCTGATCGTGCCGGTGGGGGTGCGGTCGAACAGGGCGCCCCAGTACTCCAGTTCCAGGATGCGCTGGGCTGCCTCTTTGGCGTGCAGTTCGGCCATGCGGGGGTTGTTGAGGAATTTCCCACCGCGGATGGTGTCGCGGAAATGCACCTCCCAGGTGTCATGAGCGTTGACGTTGCCCAAGGCGGCTGCGGCGCCGCCCTCTGCCATGACGGTGTGCGCCTTGCCGAACAGCGACTTGGAAATGACGGCGGTTCGTTTTCCCTGCTGGCGGGCCTCGATCGCGGCGCGCAGACCGGCGCCGCCGGCCCCGATCACCACGACGTCGTAGGACTCGCGGGAGTGGCGCGTTGTCTCAGACATCTGCGTGTCTCTTTCGCGGATTCGTGGAAACGGTGGATCAGTTGATGATCCGAAGGTCGGTGAGAACGCCGCTCGACACCAGGGCGACGTAGAGATCGGTGAGGACGAGGGTGCCCAGGGTGATCCACGCCCACGTCATGTGCCGGGTGTTGAGCACGCTGATCCAGGTCCACAGTCGGTACTGCAAGGGGTGGCGGCCAAAGCTCTTGAGGCGGCCACCGAAGACGTGTCGGCAGGAGTGGCACGACAGCGTGTAGCACCACAGCAGGATCACGTTGGCCAGCAGGACGAGGTTGCCCACGCCGATGCCGAATCCGCCGTTGGTGCCGTAGGCGAACGAGACGGCCGCGTCGTAGGTGTTGATCAGCGAGATGAGGACGGCGGCGTAGAAGAAGTAGCGGTGCAGGTTCTGCCCGAGCATCGGGAATCGGCTTTCGCCGGTGTAGCGCTGGTGAGGCTCCTGGACCGCGCAGGCGGTAGGCGCTTGCCAGATCGAGCGGTAGTAGGCCTTGCGGTAGTAGTAGCAGGTGAACCGGAACAGCAGCAGGAACGGCAGGGTGAAGAGGGCGTAGGGCAAAAACCAGGGAAATTCCCAGGGCAGGGTGCCAAATACCGCCGATCCCGGTGCGCAGTTCGCGCTCAGGCAGGGCGAGTAGAACGGGGTGAGGTAGTGGTGTTCGGCTACCCAGTAGTGGTTCTGCTGGAATACCCGCACTGTGGCGTAGCTGACGAAGCCGGCCAGTCCGAGGGTGGTGAGCAGGGGACCTACCCACCAGCGGTCCTTCCGGAGCGTGCGGGCGCTCATCTGTGGGCGGGACCTGCCGGTCTGACCTGACGGGGGTAGCGTCGCTGTCATCCTCGTGGCATCTCCATCTTCGCTGTAGAGACGGCCGGAAGCGCACAAGAGCGCGGGGGCGACGGCCGCTCTCCGTGGTCGTGAACAGTCCGTGTCTGTGTGGTAGGCCACATTAGGTGACGGGGATTACGGATTCAGCAAGAGGTTCATGCAATTTGACTGTGACAAATGCCACGCAGGGGCGAGGGTGGGCAGATTTTTATAGCTAAATGACGCTTCTTATCGGCTTTTTTAAGTAGTTTTTTACTATTTTTTGTGTAGGGGGTTGCCAATTGCCGACCGGTGCTCCGCACCGGCGAGCTACCGCTGTGCTCAGGCTCCGGTGTCGACAATGACCTCCAGGTCCGTTCCGAGCTCTTCGGGCGTGAGGCCGTTGAGGTGACTCATCAGGCTGTGGCGAAACGCCTTGGCAGTCGGGGAAGGTTCCACGTCCTTACGGTGGGCCAACGCGATCGTGCGCAGCAGGCGGGGCCACGACAGGGGGGTACCCCGCAGTCCGGGCCGGTTCGTCAGCACCATGCTCGGCACCACCGCCAGCCCCAGTCCGGCCTCGACGAATCGCAGCACCGCGTCCATCTCACCGCCCTCCACCGCCAGGGTCGGCTCGAAGCCCGCCGCGCGGCAGGCGTGAAGGGTCGCTTCGCGCACGTCGTAGCCGCGCCGGAACATCACCAGCGGCTTGTTGCGCAGTTCGGTGATGCGCATCGAGGTCCGGTATGTGGGCGGCGGCCGGTCCACCGGGCTGACCACGACCAGGTTCTCCCGCAGGATCGGGGTCGTCACGAACGCCGGGTCGGTGCTGTGCAGCGGCAAGATGATGAGAGCCAGGTCGAGCTCGCCGCGTCCCAGCGCGCGGATCAAATCGCGCGATCCGCTCTCCTCCACCTGCAATTCGATGCCGGGAAAGTCGGTGTGGAAGGCTGACAGCGCGTCGGCGAGCAGCCCCGCGCACAGCGACGGTGTGGCCCCCAGCCGCACCCGCCCCCGCCGCATCCCGGCCAGCTCGGCGACCTCTCGGCGGGCCGTCTCCAAGTCGGTGACCATGCGCCGCGCCAGCGGCAGCAGCGCCTCACCGGCCGGTGTGAGTGTGATATTTCCCCGGGCGCGGCTGAACAGCGCCGTTCCCAGCTCCTCTTCCAGCAGGCGGATCTGCCGGCTCAGGCTCGGCTGCGCAACCCCCGCGATCTCGGCAGCCCGGGTGAAATGCCGTGTTTCGGCGACAGCCAGAAAGTAGCTCAGTTGTTGGAACCGCATGCTCGATAGCCTATGGCTATTGACACAAGCATTCCTATGACTTAGACGGTTCTCTTAGCCTCCTCTTAAAGTTCATGGTGTGGCGAATACTTCCCTGACCAAGCAACGATCGGCAGCATTCAGGTCGACGGTGGCGCTCAAATCGGCTATGGCCGTCACCGGCGTGATCATGGTGCTGTTCCTGATCCTGCACATGTACGGAAATCTGATGATCTTCGGAGGTCAAGAGACCTTCGACGAGTACTCACACCATCTACGCGAACTGGGCTCGCCGATGATCCCCTACAGCGGCGCCCTGTGGATCACCCGCGTCGTTCTCCTGGCGAGCGTCATCGTGCACGCCTACTCGGCGATCGTGCTGTGGGCTCGCGCCAACCGGGCGCGCCCTGCCGGACAGCGCTACCAGACCCGCAAGCGCGTTCAGCAGAGCTACGCCTCCCGCACCATGCGCTGGGGCGGGATCATCATCGCGCTCTTCGTCATCTACCACATCCTGCACCTGACCACGAACACCATCCACCCGGGCGGGGCGGCCAACAGTCCATACGACCGTGTCGTGAACGGATTCCAGATCTGGTGGGTAGTACTCAGTTACACCATCGCGATGCTCGCCGTGGGTTTTCACCTGCGGCACGGCATCTGGAGCGCGATCACCACACTCGGCGGTAACAAGGAGCGCCGCCAGCACGCGCTCAACATCATCGCCACGACGTTGGCACTCGTCATCACCGTGGGCTTCTTGATTCCGCCGTTCTGCGTACTCTTCGGGCTGGTGGGCTGAAATGTCTGAGCTTTACATCGAGGGCGACCCGATCCGCGACGAGAAGGCGCCCAAGGGACCGATCGAGAACCGCTGGGATCAGCGGCGCTTCTCCGCCAAGCTGGTCAACCCCGCCAACCGCCGCAAACTGTCGGTCATCGTGGTCGGTACCGGCCTGGCCGGCGCCTCGGCAGCCGCCACGTTGGGGGAGGCCGGTTACCACGTCACCTCCTTCTGCTACCAGGACAGCCCGCGACGCGCCCACAGCATCGCGGCCCAAGGCGGCATCAACGCCGCCAAGAACTACCGCAACGACGGCGACAGCATCTACCGACTGTTCTACGACACCGTCAAAGGCGGCGACTTCCGCTCGCGCGAGTCCAATGTCTACCGCCTGGCCCAAGTCAGCGTCGAAATCATCGACCAGTGCGTCGCTCAGGGGGTGCCCTTCGCCCGCGAGTACGGCGGCCTGCTCGACAACCGCTCCTTCGGCGGTGTGCAGGTCTCACGCACCTTCTACGCCCGCGGCCAGACCGGACAGCAGTTGCTGATCGGCGCTTACCAGGCGCTGGAGCGTCAGGTCGCGGCCGGCACCGTGGACATGAACACCCGCCACGAGATGCTGGAGCTCATTGTCGTCGACGGCCGCGCCCGCGGTGTCGTCGTCCGCGACATGGTTACCGGCGAGATCGAGACCCACCTCGCCGACGCGGTCGTCTTGGCCTCCGGCGGCTACGGCAACGTCTTCTTCCTGTCGACCAACGCCATGGGCTGCAACGTCACCGCGTCGTGGCGTGCGCACCGCAAGGGCGCGTTGTTCGCCAACCCCTGCTACACCCAGATCCACCCCACCTGCATTCCCGTCAGCGGCGACTACCAGTCCAAGCTCACCTTGATGAGTGAGTCGCTGCGCAACGACGGCCGGATCTGGGTTCCCAAGGAGACCGGAGACAGCCGCGATCCGCGCCAGATCCCCGAGGAGGAGCGCGACTACTACCTGGAGCGCATCTACCCCTCGTTCGGCAACCTGGTGCCGCGCGACATCGCCTCACGCGCCGCCAAGAACGTCTGCGACGAGGGCCGCGGTGTGGGGCCCGGCGGGCTGGGGGTCTACCTCGACTTCGCCGACGCCATCAAACGCATGGGCCGTCCCGCGGTCGAAGCCAAGTACGGCAACCTCTTCGACATGTACCAGCGCATCACCGGCGAGAACCCCTACGAGGTTCCGATGCGCATCTATCCGGCCGTCCACTACACCATGGGTGGCCTGTGGGTCGACTATGACCTGCAAAGCACCATCCCGGGGCTGTTCGTGACCGGGGAGGCCAACTTCTCCGACCACGGCGCCAACCGGCTGGGCGCGAGCGCGCTGATGCAGGGGCTGGCCGACGGCTACTTCGTGCTGCCCAACACCATCAACGACTACCTCGCCAACGGACCGTTCGACCCGATCGACGAAGAGCGGCCCGAGGTCAGCGAGGCCGTATCGGCGGTGCGTGACCGCATCGACACGCTGCTCTCCATCAACGGCACCCGCACCGTCGACTCCTTCCACCGCGAGCTCGGCCACATCATGTGGGACTACTGCGGTATGGAGCGCAACGAGGAAGGGCTGCGCAAGGCCATTGACAGCATCCGCGAGCTGCGCGCCGAGTTTTGGCAGAACGTGAAGGTCACCGGCACCAACGAGGAACTCAACCAAGCGCTGGAAAAGGCCGGCCGCGTGGCCGACTTCTTCGAGCTGGCCGAACTCATGTGCATCGACGCATTGCACCGCCGCGAGTCCTGCGGAGGACACTTCCGCTCGGAGAGCCAGACCGAGGACGGCGAAGCGCTGCGCCACGACGATGACTTCGCCTACGTCGGCGCGTGGGAGTTCACCGGCGCCGGCCAGCAGCCGGTGCTGCACAAGGAAGCGTTGGAATACGAGTACGTCGAGATGAAGCAGCGGAGCTACAAGTGAAGATCACCCTGCGCGTATGGCGCCAGAAGAACCGCAACGCCAAGGGCGAGATGGTCCGCTACGAGGTCGACAACGTCTCCACGGACATGTCCTTTTTGGAGATGCTCGACGTTCTCAACGAGCGGCTCACCCTTGAGGGGCAGGAGCCGGTGGCCTTCGACCACGACTGCCGTGAGGGGATCTGCGGCGCGTGTGGCGTCGTGATCAACGGCGTGGCCCACGGCCCGGAGACCACCACGACTTGCCAGTTGCACATGCGCAGCTTCTCCGACGGTGACGTCATCGACGTGGAGCCCTGGCGGGCCAAGGCGTTCCCGGTCATCAAGGACCTCGTCGTGGACCGTGGTGCCTTCGACCGCATCATCCAGGCCGGCGGCTACATCAGCGCCCCCACCGGAACCGCGCCCGACGCCCACGCCACACCCGTGGCGAAAAAGGATGCCGACCGCGCGTTCGACGCGGCGACTTGCATCGGCTGCGGGGCGTGTGTAGCGGCCTGCCCCAACGCCTCGGCCATGCTGTTCACCGCGGCCAAGGTCACCCACCTGGGGACGCTCCCGCAGGGCCAGCCCGAGCGTTCGGCCCGCGTCGTGCAGATGGTCAATCAGCACGACGAAGAGGAGTTCGGCGGCTGCACCAACATCGGTGAGTGCGCCGCCGTGTGCCCCAAGGGCATCCCGCTGGACACGATCTCCGAGCTCAACCAGGACCTACTGGGCGCGCTGGCCAACGGCGAGCTGTCCTAGCGTTCCGGTCGAGCCCGCGTGAGGGTCTAGATCCTGTTGTGCGAACGGCCGGGGGAGGGGCCGTGGGGGTGCTCTCCGTTGGCTCGTGCCTCGGTCGCTGCGCGAGCTCGCCAGCCCGCGGGGCGACAGCGGAGGCGTTCACCCGCTTTTCGCCCACCGCCCGCTCTCGCTGCTTCCAAAAAACAGAACCTAAGGCGGTGGTGGGCGCGCTCCGCGGCGCGTCCGCCACCGGCTCACCCGGCGGCGGTTGTCACCGTTTCTCCCGGAGGATGCTCCGGCGTCCGGGGCGGGGAGGAATCCGGTGCGTGGTGTGTTCGTGTCGTCTCCTTCTGTAAAACCGGGGGTGTGCGGAAAGCGCACAAGTGCCGGGTCTGTTCGGACTCCGAGTAGGTGGCCCCGTTGGGGCGCACGTTCGGGTGTGTGCGGCTGGGGTGGAACACGACCCTGGCCCAGCGCCGCGAGGCGTACCACCGGCGCGGTGAGACGATCTCCTATGCCCGAACCGATACGGCGCTGAGCCGGTGCACGAAGGGCGTGGCCGCCGCCCACCGCACGGTCCGCCACGCCCGGGCCGACTTCCTGCACACGACCACGACCCGCCTGGTGCGCGAACATGCCGTGATCGCCATCGACGACCTCAACGTCGCCGGCACGACCACCCCGGCCAGAGGCACGGTCGGAATCCCCCTCGTTCACCACGGGGAGGAAGTCACTCTGTCACCTGCTGGCCGAACACGTGGCGGCGTACCCAGGCGTGCATGGCGATGGCGGCGGCTGCCCCGGCGTTGATGGAACGTGTGGAGCCGAACTGGGCGATGGACAGCACGGCCTGGCACACCTGGCGCGCCTCAGCCGACAGTCCCGGCCCCTCCTGGCCGAACACCAGCACACACTCGCGGGGCAGCGAGTAGGACTCCAGCGGCACCGCCCCCGGCAGGTTGTCCACCCCCAGCAGTGGCAGCTCGCGCTCAGCGGCCCAGCTCAGCAGCGCGCTGGTGTCGGGATGGTGGTGCACGTGCTGGTAGCGCTCGGTGACCATCGCGCCCCGGCGGTTCCAGCGCCGCCGGCCAACCACGTGTACCGCTTCGGCGCAGAAGGCGTTGGCGGTGCGCACGACCGAACCGATGTTGAAATCGTGCTCCCAGTTCTCCACCGCGACGTGGAAGGGGTGCCGCTGCGTGTCGAGGTCGGCCACGATCGCCTCGCGACGCCAGTACCGGTACCGGTCGGCGACGTTGCGGCGATCCCCCCTGGCCAGGAGTTCGGGATCGTAGTGCTGCCCTTCGGGCCAGGGGCCGACCCAGGGCCCCACGCCCACGCTCGGTTGTTGCTGTTCGGCGGGCTCGGTGGGCTCAGCGGGGACCGATGATGCGACCTGCTCACTCACGTCGACCAGCCTATGCGCGGCGACGCGTCCCCCGGCCCTCGATGGTCAAGCCGCCGTGGATGTCGCGGGCTTGCACGGCCGTACCGCTGATCTCTCCTTCGATCGTGTTCGTGACGTCCCCCTCGCGGGTGAAGTGGGGCCGCAGTCGCCCGACGAGTTCGGCGATCCCGCTGTCGTCTCGCTCGACGGCGGTGATGTGCCCAGCCAAGGCACGCACGGCCCCGCTGTCCTCGGGATCGTCTTGGGCCGCCTCTAGCGCTGCCCGCGCGTCAGGGTTGCCACGGAACCGTTGCCGGACGGATCGTCGCAGGTGGACCAGAGTCTCCCTGGCGCTGGTCGCCAGCGTCTCGGTGGCCTTACCTGCGACGGCGCTCGCCAGGGAAAAGGTGACGTCGTCCACGTCGCAACTCCCGTGACTCGGGGAACAGAGCTCCCTTGGGATTTACCCTGCCGAGCCTCCGTTAAGGCGTGGGCGGCCGGCATCGGCCATTTCCCCGTCCCTTCCGCTTGTCCCGGCCCCGTCCCAGGAGGGGTCACCTCCGCCCGCGCGCCCGCCGCCGGAGCCGCGCCACTGCCGCGGTACCACCACGCCAACCCAGCAGCGTCGCCGCCAGGAACACGCCGGTGACCACGGCGAAGGAAACGGCGATCCCGTCGCCGGTGGCCCACCGCACCGCCAGCCCAACCGCCCATGTCGCCAGCCATATCCCCAGGCCGGGGGAGACCACTCCGATCGGCGCGCGCCAGGCCCGAGTGGCAGCCCAGCCCACCGCCAGCCCCGCTATGAACGGCCAAGCGGTTCCCAACGTTGCCATAATCGCGCCCGACTCGTCGTGGCTGAGCCGCCCGATAACGGCGAACGCGAGCACACAGCCCAGGTCGGCCGCCAGGGCCAGGGGAGGACGCATGTTTTCACTCTAGGGGGCGCTGGCTGGCCTTCCCGCCGGGAAGGCCAATCGGCCCCGGACGCGATGAGCCCCGGCCGCGGCGGCGGACCGTGGCCGGGGCGTTCTCCCGCGTTCGGGAGAGACGAGTCAGCGCCTTAGCTGGTAACCAGGGTCAGGTTCCACTGGTTGAGGATCGGGTTGACGGGTTGGAAAAAGGTGAGGCCGCCGGAGGTGCAGTTGCCCGAACCTCCGGAGGTCACCCCTTGTGCCTGGCTACCGCTGATGAACGAGCCGCCGGAGTCGCCGGGCTCGGCGCACACGGTGGTGCGGGTGAGCCCGTAGACCGTGCCTTCGGCGTACCGCACGGTCTGGTTCTTGGACTGGATCGAGCCGCAGTGCCATCCGGTGGTGGAACCGGAGCGGCAGACCGAGGAGTTGGTGGTGGCCTCCTGCGATCCCTGCACCGTCACATAACTGCCGTTGTAGGTGTTGACCAGAGGCAGCGGAGTGTGACCGGGGGCGCTCACCCAGCCCATGTCGTAGTAGGGGAAGATCGAGCCCGCGACCGTGCCGCTGGGGCTGCTGGTGGTGGTTCCCGAGTCGCCGCAGTGGCCGGCGGTGACGAATCCACCCTGGACGGCGAAGCCGATCGAGCAGCGGTAGGGGCCGGGGTAGTAGGCGTTGCCGCCGATGATATCGATGAAGGTCTCGGGTCTGGTCGATTCCTCTTCGATCTCGACGGCTTCGGTGTTGACGCCCGCCTCGGCGATCAGTTCCCGCGCGGCTGCGGTATCGCCCTCGACGACGGTCACGACCACGGAGTTGTCGGCCGTGTCGCGATACCAGCCGGTCACCTCGCTGTCGGCGGCGTCGCTACTCTCGTTGAGGTCGGCGACGATGCCGTCGAGCTCCTTCGCGCTGAACTCGACGAGTTCGGGCACGGCGCCCAGGTTACGCACTTTCGCGGCGGCTGCCTTGCTGGTGACCGAAACCGTCAGTTCGCCACTGTCGGCGGCGAAGACACTGCCGGCGAAGGCGTCTCCCGCTGCTTCGCGCGAAGCAGCCGATAGTTTTCGAGCCTGGGCCTCCTGTTCAAGTCGCTGGTCAGCCTCGGCCTTGGTGAGGTCGAGGTCGCGTTGCAGCGCCGACATCATCTCCGGGGAGACGTCGCTCGCGGCGTCGGCCGCTGCCGGTTGGGCGGCCATGCCGACCACGCCGGCGGTCAGCAGGACAGTGCTGAGCGCTGCGAAGACGGGGGGTTTGGGGGACTTGTGCATTCCTGCCCTTTCTGGGGGAGGTCGACTGCCCCCGTGCTGGTTGGTTGGGAACCTGGCACGGGGCACTGGCAGGTGACCGTCTTTGTGAGACAGCCCCAGGCGTCGCTTTCCCGACGCTCTGTCATTGATTGAAGACCATTGGTCACTTTTGATGGTTTTCAGAGGTTTGCCAGTTAGTTAACTGTTGTGAGTCTTTTTAAAAAGGTCAGGATTCTCGTTCGGCGATGCCGTTCTCTGGGGTGGGAAGTGAGAACGTCGCACGTCAGAAAGTGCCTGCCGGTGCGGTGCTCCACGGTGGGGTGTGAACATCCGTGCGCCCCTGTCGCGGCGACCGTGGTCGCCGCGACAGGGGCGCTGCACTGCGATTGAGCGGCTACGGAGAGTCAGATTTTCGTGGTTGCCCTCAGGCGGTCATGGTGTTTCGGCGAAATTTCCGACAGATTTCTTCGCAGGTGGTTTGGGGAGAGAGAACGATCCGAATCAGCTCGGCTCGGAGCCCTCGACCTCGCCCCGCCCTCGCGACAGCGCCTCCCGCAGGAACTTCACCTGGAGCACCAGCAGATTCTCTGCCGTTGACTCCTCACTGGCCATGTGGGTGATCCCCGACAGTGGCAGCACGGTGTGGGGGCGGCCGGCGGCCAGCAAAGCGCTGGAGAGCTGCTGGGTGTGCGCGAATACCACGTTGTCGTCGGCGAGGCCGTGGATCAACAGCAGCGGTCGCCGCAACCCGGCCGCCTCATCCAGCAGGGAACTGGTGGCGTAGTGGTCCGGCTGTTCCTGGGGCAATCCGAGGTAGCGCTCGGTGTAGTGGGTGTCGTAGAGCTTCCAGTCGGTCACCGGAGCGCCGGCGATGGCGGCGTGGAAGACGTCGGGTCGGCGCAGCACCGCGAGTGCCGCGAGGTAGCCCCCGAAGGACCAACCGCGGATGGCGACTCGGCTCAGGTCCAGTTCACCGAAGCGTTCGGCCGCGTCATGGAGCGCCGCCACCTGGTCGGCGAGTACGGGCGTGGCCAGGTCGCCGCGGACGGCTTGCTCCCAGGAAGTGCCGATCCCCGGCGTGCCCCGTCCGTCGGCGATGAGGACGGCGAAGCCCTGCTCAGCTAGCCACTGTGCGGTCAGATAGGCGCCGCGTGCGTGGACGACCCGCTGGGCGTGCGGCCCGCCGTAGGGGTCCAGCAGCACGGGCAGTGAGCCGGACCCGGGCTCGTGCCAGGAGGGCAGCAGCAATGCACACGGGATCTCTCGATCCGTGGCCCGCCACGTGTGGGGCCGCGGAGTGGGCAGGTCGGGGCGCTCGGCCAGCGAGGCGATGTCGGCGACCGAGGAGTGGTCCGGGCTGTGGATGTCGGTCATCGCCACCGTGCGCGCGCTGTCGGTGTCGAGGTCGCGGCGCTGGAGCACGAGGGTCCCGCCGCGCAGTCGCCCGGAGTGTAGGCCCGGCGCCTCCGTGGCCCCGCCAGCGGCGGTGTCGGGGAACCGCACGGGCGTGGGCTGGTCCGCATCTCGCTGGGCCAGCCACAGCGATATCTCCCCGGGAGCCGTGGGTCCTGAAGCGGCGTACAGCACCTGGTCGCCGTCGACGTCGACCACGGCCCGCACGTACTGGTCCGCGGCGCTCACCGGCCGCTTTCCGATGTGGAGCCGGCGCTGCTCGCCGTCGCCGCCGGTACCGATCCACACCAGTTCACCGCTGCCGGTGAACGCCGGCACGCCAGGCATGATCTCCACCCAGGTCGTGTCGGTCTCGGTCAGGAGTTCCGTGGTGTGCTCGCTGTCGGGGGCGGCGCGCAGCACCGTCATCGTGCGCTGGTCCCGACTTTGCGCGGTGAAGACCACGGTGGGGCGCTGGTCGGCGCCGACCGTCCACCCGCCGGTCACCACATAGGGCAGCGCCGCGCGGTCCCAGCGGAGGAAACGCGGCTCCACCGCGCCGGAGGGCTCCTGCGACAGCGCCAGCACGGCCAGGCTGGTGTCGGTGTTGCGCGTCCCGGCGGCGGGGTAGGCGATCACCTGAGGCTCGGTTGCAGGGGAGGCGGGGTCGGCGATGTGCCAGCGGGTCACGGGACTGTCGTCGACGCGCGTGGCCAGCAGGGCCGAGCCGTCGGGCGCCCACCACATCCCCCGGTAACGCCCCATCTCCTCGGCCGCGATGAAGTCGGCCAATCCCCACGTGACGTTCTCCGCGTCGGGCTCGGCGAGCACGCGGTCGCCCGTCCCGTCGACGCCGATGACGCGCACGGCCCCCTCCGAGACGTAGGCCACCTTGGTCCCGGTGGGGTCGAGCATCGGGTCGATCACGGCGCCGGCGGTGGCCAGTTCGCGCGGTGGCGTCGACTCCTCGGTGAGAGTGGCGATGAAGAGCTGTCCCGCCAGGGTGAAGGCCGCCAGCGCGCATGCGTCGTCGACGGTGTAGGAGACGATCCCGCCGCCGGTTTCCCGGAGCCGCTCCCGCCGGGCCCGCTCTTGCGGGGGCAGTGCCGTATTGTCGGCCTCAGCCGCCACGGTTTGCGGGTCGGCGGCCACCCACTCGCGTCCGCTGTCGAGCTCCAGCACCCACAGACAGGCTGCGGCGTCGGTGCCGTGGCGACCGCGGAGGAAGATCACGCGCCGACCGTCGGGAGAGATCTGGAAGCCTTTGGGGACGCCGAGTGTGAAACGTCGCGTCCGGGCCTGTTGTCGGGGAAAGCTCATGTGCCGATTGTGGCAGGGCTGCTGACGGTACGTCCGCCGCCACACGACGCCATCATGCGGTGAATGAGGACTGTTTGCCGGTATCGTCGCTTCTATGACGGATCGTCGGCTGCTGCTGGTGCACGCCCACCCCGATGACGAGTCCATTGTCACCGGAGCGACCATGGCCAAGTATGCGGCCGAAGGCGCTGCGGTCACGCTCGTCACCTGCACCCTGGGGGAGGAGGGCGAGGTTATACCCCCCGAGTTGGCCCATCTGGCGGCTGACCAGCAGGGCGGGCTGGGCAAGCACCGCATCGCAGAGCTTGAGCGGGCCTGTGTGGCTATGGGGGTGCGCGACCACCGCTTCCTCGGCGGTCCGGGCCGGTACCGCGACTCAGGCATGATGGGCGCGGCCAGCAACGACCACCCCGACTGCTTCTGGCGGGCCGATGTCGAGTCGGCCGCCCACGAACTCGCCATCATCATCCGCGAAGTCGCCCCCCACGTCATCGTCACCTACGACGACAACGGCGGCTATGGCCACCCCGATCACATCCAGGCCCACCGGGTAACCCTGCGCGCCTTCGCCAAAGCCGCTGAGCGGAGCCTGCCCGGCTCTCCCTGGCGCACCAACAAGCTCTACGCCGTTTCCCAGCCCCGCTCCGTGCTGGAGGAGTCGGTGGCGCGGCTGCGCGTCTCCCCCGGTCCGTTCACCGCTCCCGAACAGTTCACCGACATCGCTCCGGGCGTGCCCGACGCGGTTGTGACGACCCGTATCGACGCCTCACCCTTTTGGGCGGCCAAGACGCTGGCGATGCGGGCCCACGCCACCCAGATCAGTGTGGCCGGTGACCGGTTCGCGCTCTCCAACGGCATCGCTCAGGAGATCTCCGCGGTCGAGTACTTCACGTTGCTGCGGGGGCAGATGACCAAGCCCGGCCCCTCCGGTTTCGAGACCGACCTGTTCGCCTGAAGCGCGTGCGCCGCCGGTGGGCGGACACTGCGCCGGTGGGCCGCAGCGGTCGCCGGTGGGGATACGCTGCCCATGTGGTCGCCGTTTCCGAAAACCCCGACCAAGGGGGGAGCAAGATCGCGCGGATCGCCACCGCCGTGCTGCTTGCAGTGGGCTACGCCGTCCTGCTCAGCTTGGGGTTCGTCGCCGGTATCGTCTCTGGACTCGCCGCGAGTTGGCTGTCGTGGCTCTGGCAGACCGGTTCGCTGGGCAAGGTCGTCGCCGGCGTGACGCTGGTGGTGCTGTGCGGCCTGCTGTTCGCGGGCTGCCGGGCGGCCGAGTGGGGGATGGGCTCGCGGATCGGCTCGGCCCTGCCCGCGGCGGGGTGGGTCGTGGCCGGGTTCACGCTCATCAGCGTGTCCTCAGCGGGCGACATCGTGATGACCTCGGCCGTGATCAACTACGGTTTCCTGTTCGGCGGGATCGGCGCGGTCGTGCTGGCCACGGCCGTGAGCTCAGCCCCAGGGCCGGGATCGCCCCCCTCGGACGATCAGCCTACCCAGAATTGGAACAGCGCCTGAGCGAAGCCGACATAGTTCTGGTTGATCCCCAACAGCTCCATCAGGGAGAACATCAGGCTCAACAGCGCCGTGTGCACCGGCGGGAACCACAGGACGGCGAAGACCGCGACCGTCCCAAAGATCGCGGTGGGCCGGGCCTGCGCCCACGCTGCCGCCCTCTGGGGCAGGTAGGGGGCGATCGCGTTGAAGCCGTCGAGGCCGGGAAGCGGGAGCAGGCTGACGAGGGCGGCGGTGAGGTTGAGGAAGCACAGGTAGATCAGGCCGGCGATAGCCCAGTTGTCGGTGGTGAACCCGTCGGGGATCAGGGCCTTCACTCCCGCCCACAGCGCGACGGCCAGCGCCAAGCTCACCAGGGGACCGGCGAGGGCGACCGCGCTGCGGCGCAGCCGGCCGGCCACCGCCGTGCGGTCCAGGTACGCTGTCGGCCCGGTCATCCCGAACCCGCCCAGCAGCACAATCACCACTGGCAGGAGCAGGTTCGCGAACCCTTCGCTGAAGCGGAAGGGGTTGAGCCGCAGGTAGCCGCTGCCCCGCAGGGCGCGCTCGCCACAGCTCCAGGCCACCAGGGCGTGCCCGAACTCGTGGAGGGCAAGGCATACGAGCCAGCCTCCCATCATGAACACGAAAGGGGCGTACACGGCGTCGCCGGGGAACCACTCCGTCTCGGTCCGGTTCCACGAGAGGGCACCCGCCAGTACCGTCATGCCCACCAGCAGCACGAAGATCGGACTGGGCAGGACTGCGAACCGGGAACTCCCCTCGGGGGCGGCGCCGCGGCGCTCCGAGGGGAACGTGGCCGCTCCCGTGTTCGCTTGCCGCTCCATGGCCGCGGTGTCGGCTGCGGTCGTCGCCTCGCCGGAGGAGTCGTGCGGGGCCGGCTCGGGCGTGGACATAGGGCTCCCCTGGGGTCTGCTGGGTCGGGCGCGTGCGCGGTGTGGCCGCTGCCCTTAGAGGATCACGCTCTCGGTGTCAGGCTACGGGGTGTCGCGTGGCGCCCTGCCCCCACCCGGCCTCGTTAGATGGAGGCGCGCGGGGTGGTGGCTGAGAGGTGGATCGCGGTCAGGGCGAACGCGCGCCCGACCTTCGTCAACCGCATCGATCTGCCGCCGCCGGGCAGGTCGTGGCCCACCACGCAGCCCAGCGTCTCCAGCAGCCATGTCACGGTCAGCAGCACGGAACGGACGCGTTGGGTGCCCGGCTCGGTACCGGCCTCGCCGTCCTCCCAGCCGCTGTCGGCCAGGATCGACCGGGCCTCTTCGGCGACGTCGACGTTGCCCTCCCGGCTGTGGTTGCCGGGGGAGCGCAGCAGAAGCAGTCCCAGCAGCGTCTCGGTCGCGGCCTGCTCGAAACCGTCGACGTGCAGCATTCCCTCGGCCACGGTCTGCCATAGCGCCTCGGTGCTGGCGTGCAGTTGGCGTCCGCGCCGGGTCAGCATCAGCTCGCGCCCCGATCGGCGCACCGCTCGCGTATCGCGCAACAGCTTGTGCAACGCGATGAGCTGGATGACGTCGGTCTCACTGCGCGGCGGGCAGGGTGCGGTGGCCCAACCGAACTCCACGCACAGTTCGCGCACCACGGTGGGGGAGATGTAGCCGATCTGGGTGAGCCCGATGCCGTCAGCGGCGTAGTCGAGTAGCCGCTGGACCGGGGCCAAGGCTGCACGAGCGCCGACCGGGGGTTCGGCTCCGGCGATGATCTGCCCCAGCAGCGGCAGCAGCCGCTGCCGGTGGGCGTGGGAGGGGGCCGACAGCCAGTCGCGCACCCGCTCCTCTCGGATTTTGTCGAGCCGGCTACGCCCGTGGGCGTCGGGCTGGGTCAGAAACATCCGGGTCTGCTGTTGCTGCGCGACGCGCCAACGCCGACCACCGGGGCGGACCTCGCCGGCGGCGATGGCCAACTCCAGTGCGGCCGAGGTGGCCTGGTAGGCCTCGATTTCAGCGCTGCCCAGAGTCGCTCCCCAGGTGAGCTCCGGTAGGTCGGGCGGTTCCACTCCCGAGGCGCGCATGTGACGTTCGTGTGCGCGTACGCCGCTGCTGTGACTCTTGACGTAGGCGTCGAGGATCTCGCGGGTGGTCGAGGAAGTGCAGATTTCGGCGTAGCGGGGAAGGTCGAGCAGGTTGAACAGCTTGCCCAGGGAGCGCACCACAAAGGGCCACTCCTGCGACTCGGCCGGGAAACGCACCGGAAGTACGTACCAGCAGAACTCCTGCACCGAACGCTGGCTCAGCGTCTCCAGGCTCTGGCCCGCCACGATCGTGGTCAGGGCGTTCTCCGCTACTTGGGCCGCCTTGGAGTCACGGCGGGCAAGCTGGGCGAGCGCGGACGCGATGGTCTCCTGCATGGTGTGACTTCGCCACCTCCTGCTTCGCCCTACTTCGCCGCACGCGCTGCCCTAGCAGTGCTACGCGGTCCCCCTGTCCTCGCCGACGCCTGTCCCGCACCTTAGAGGCCGGTGCGGCGCCTCGGTGGCTGTTGTGGCACGATCTTGCTTGCCACAATCTCTTTCTCTATGACGCGCGCCACAGTATCGTCACGGCGTCGCACCTGGATAACACCGTCTTCCCACGACTCCAGCACTCCGACGATATCCCGGAACCGCCCGTCAGAAAGCTGGACGCGCACAGTGGCGCGCCGACCGATATCTTTCGGTGTTACCCGGTGGACTAGCCGTCCGGCCATTCCCATCCTGGACCCCCCAACTACGCTCGACAGCAGGGGCACAGCAATACTAGAGACAGCCAAATGTGTGTCACGCTAGCCGACGAACCCCAAACTGGACATGTGTCCGCGCTCATCGTTCCCTGAACGTGCCCCTTGCACACCCTGGGGTAAGTCAGCCAGGCCACACGGCAGGCACACATCTGTCGCGGTCAACGTGGCGAAGACCGAAGAGGAGTACGAGGTGACCTACGTCATCGCGCAGCCGTGCGTCGATCTGCTCGACAAGGCGTGCATCGAGGAGTGCCCTGTCGACTGCATCTACGAGGGCAAGCGCATGCTCTACATCCATCCGGACGAGTGCGTCGACTGTGGCGCCTGCGAGCCGGTGTGCCCTGTAGAGGCCATCTACTACGAGGATGACCTGCCCGAGCAGTGGTCGGACTACTACAAGGCGAACGTGGAGTTCTTCGACGAGCTGGGATCGCCCGGCGGGGCGTCCAAGGTGGGGCAGGTCGACCGCGACCACCCCTTGGTCGCGGCGCTGCCTCCGCAGACCGAGGACTGATCCGGCCCGCGTTCACCCGCCGCGCTTCGCGGCGGCACAAGAGGCATGTGTCGCGCCGCCCGGTGGGCGGCGCGACAACGTGTTGACCACAACGTTACTTATTTTTTGGTATTCGCCCTCTCGCCCCGGTTAGCCGTGGCGGGTTCCGTGCGCTGCCCGGGCGGGGGCGATGCAGGTGGATGGGGACGGAACCGAGCAGATGCCGCAGCGACAGCGCGTGGTGGACCGACTGCCGACTTTCCCATGGGATCGGCTGATCCCGCACAAGCAGGTCGCAGCCGAGCACCCCGACGGGATTGTGGACCTCTCCGTGGGCACACCGGTCGACCCGGTGCCCGAGGGGTTGCGCGCCGCACTGGCGGCGGCGGCTGACGCCCCGGGCTATCCGACCACCCACGGGCCGCGGGAGGTGCGGGAGTCGATCGCGGGATGGCTCGCGCGCCGCCGCGGTGTCGAGATCGACCCTGACGCTGTGCTCCCCACGGTCGGTTCCAAAGAACTCGTCGCGTGGCTGCCCACCCTGTTGGGGCTGGGGCCCGGCGATACCGTCGTTCACCCCGAGTTGGCCTACCCCACCTACGACATCGGTGCGCGCGTCGCTGGTGCCACCCCCATGGCCGCTGACGGGCTCACTCGGTTGGGGCCGGCGCCGGTGGGGTTGGCGTGGCTCAACTCCCCAGCCAACCCCACGGGGCGCGTGCTGCCACCCGAACATCTGCGCAAAGTCGTCGACTGGGCGCGCGAGCGGGGCACGGTCCTCGCCTCCGACGAGTGCTACATCGAACTCGACTGGGAGGGCACGCCCCCCGTGTCGATCCTGCACCCCGAGGTGTGCGGCGGGTCCCACGAGGGGCTGCTGGCTGTGCATTCCCTGTCCAAACGCTCCAACCTGGCCGGCTACCGGGCCGCCTTCGTCGCCGGCGATCCCGCGCTCATCCAGGAGTTGCTGGCCGTGCGTAAGCACACCGGCATGATCGTCCCGGCGCCGGTGCAGGCGGTCCTGCGGGCGGCCTGTGACGACGACGCCCACGCCGAGGAGCAGAAGCGCCGCTACGCGCGGCGCCGCACGCTGCTGCGGGATGCGCTGCACCGCGCGGGTTGGCGCATCACCCACTCCGAAGCCGGGCTGTACCTGTGGGCGGACCACCCCGACCACGACGCATGGACGGCTGTGGCCCGGCTGGCTCAACTGGGGATTCTCGTGGCGCCAGGGGACTTCTACGGCCCCGGCGGGGCTGCGCACGTGCGGATCTCCCTGACCGCTACCGACGAGCGCGTCGCAGCCGCCGCGCGGCGCCTGACCGCCGAGCCTTAGGTCCTGTTCTAGGGCGGCGGTGGGCACAAGCGGGTGAGCGCGTCCGCCGCCGCCCCACGGGCTCGCGAGCTCGCGCAGCGTTCGAGGCACGAGCCAACGAAGCACACCCCACAGTCCCCCACACCCCAGCCGTTCGAAAACCAGAATCTAGGGGCCCGGCGGCGTACAGCGCCGCCGCCGGATCACCCCATCCGCAGGTGGCCCTCAGCTACGCCCTCACCGTGGGGGAGGGTGCGCCATCCATTCTCGCCGGGGGTGGGTGTCCAGCGCTGGTCGCCGTAGGTGACGGAGGAGAGCCCGTACTCCTCGGCGTGGCTGACCGCCCACAGGGCCATAGCCCATCCCAGGTCACCGGTACGACGTGTGTCGCTCACCGGTAGCGCGTCCGGCTCCGCCCCGAAGACGCGCGTCATCTCCTCGCGCGCCGTCGCGGTATCGGCGCGCGTCGTCTCGTCGCGTTCGTACCAGCACGACACGGCGGCCGGCTCCTGGCCGGTGAAGGCCGTGACCATGGTGCGGGCGCGACTTTCGTGCTGGTCGTAGGCGAAGCCGTCGGCGCTGTGCTGCACGGCTTGGGCCGCCTCGTAGACGGGCATGTCCCGGTAGTCCTGCACCGTCACCAGTTCCCCGTAGAACTGGCTGCTGGCGTAGACCGGGTCCAGCAACTCTTCCGGCTCCCCCCACTCTTGGGAGGGGCGCTGCTGGAAGAGGCCAAGCGAATCACGATCCCCGAATTCCAGATTGCGGAATTTTGATTCTTGCCAGACCGTCGCATAGGCGATCACCACGGCATGGCTGGGCAGGTCCTCGGCAAAGGCCACGCCACCGATGGTGGCGGCATTGGCAGCCTGCGCCACCTCCAGTTGGTCGGTGTCGCCACCGGCCATGACAAGACAGCCCGACGCGGGCTCTGGCGGGGTCAGTTCCACTGGTCCCGTCGAGGTGATGACGTAGTACCCGCCCGCCACCAGCCCGCCGCAGACAACTGTCAGTACAGCGAGGATCTTGAAGAAGGCGGAGACTCTTCGACGCTTTCTAGGCACACGCAGACCGTAATGAGGTGGGGGGTGAAGCTATGGCACGATGCCGCAACACCCGAAACGTACAGGTGAGCGCCCACTCTCGTTATGGCAGAGCGGGCCATATGACCCATGGGAATGGGGGTGATCTAGCTGATGGTAGAACGGTAACGGCCCCATCGGCGTGATGCGCATCCAGATTTTCCTCTCGCGTCATCAGACGGATAGACCCGAGCGGAGCGTCCATTCGTTGTCTCGCGGGCCAACCCAGTAAGCTCGGTCCCCATGACCACGCCGTTTACCAGCCCGCTGCCCGAGGCCATCGATGAGCTATGGCAGCGCCGAACCGAGCTGACCCCCCAAGACGCCGAGGCGCGCGCCACGATCGTGGGTGCCGTCGACGAACTCGACGCCGGCAAGGCCCGCGTGGCATTCGTGGACCGAGCCACTGACGAAGTCATCGTCGACGAGCGCGCCAAGCGCTCGATCCTGTTGAGCTTTCGCGTGCTCGACATGGCCGAGGCTCAGGTGGGGGACTTCCACTACCACGACCGCATCCCGCTGAAGACCCGCATGGACGGAGTGCGCGCGGTCCCCGGCTCCATCGCCCGCTGGGGAGCCCACCTGGCCCCCGGCGTCGTGCTGATGCCGTCCTTTACCAACATCGGCGCCTACGTCGGCTCGGGCACGATGGTCGACACGTGGGCCACGGTGGGCTCGTGCGCCCAAGTCGGGGAGAACGTTCACCTCTCCGGCGGTGTGGGCATCGGCGGGGTCCTCGAACCCCCACAGGCATCGCCGGTCGTCATCGAAGATGAGGCATTCCTCGGTTCACGCAGCATGGTCGTGGAGGGCGCCCGGGTCCGCGAAGGCGCCAAGCTCGGCGCCGCCACCATTCTGACCTCCTCCACCCGGGTCTTCGATGCGGAGACCGGCGATGAACTCCCGCGCGGCGAGGCTCCAGCGTGGTCGGTGTGCGTCACGGCCAACCGCGTCAAGAGCTTCCCGGGAGGCGACTTCTCCCTGCCCTGCCTGCTGGTTCTCAAGCGGCTGGAAGCCGGCCAGGAGCACGACAAGCTCGCCCTCAACGAGCTGCTCCGCGAGCACGGCGTCAACGCCTAGCAAGCCACCAGCGTCCCTGCCGGGCTGCTCCGCCGTGGGTGGCTCCGGCAGGGACGTCGTCGCCCACCCCAGGAAAGCGCCCATGCCCGTGCTGGACCTCACCGCGGACGTCTGCGATCTCACCGCCCGCCTTGTCGACATCGAATCCGTGAGCGGGCACGAGGCCGCGCTCGCCGACGCCATCGAGCAAGAGCTGCGCCGGCTGCCCCACCTCACCGTCGAGCGCGACGGCGATGCCGTCGTGGCACGCACCGCTCTCGGGCGTGCCCGCCGCGCCGTGCTGGCCGGCCACATCGACACCGTCCCCACGGCCGACAACGTGCCCTCCCACGTCGCCCATGACAGGCTCTACGGTTGTGGCACCTCCGACATGAAAAGCGGCGTAGCAGTCCAGCTCAAACTCGCCGCGACCGTGCCCGAACCCGTGCACGACCTCACCTACGTCTTCTACGAGTGCGAGGAGATCGAGGCCGAGCGCAACGGGCTGCGCCGGCTCGCCCGCACCCGCCCTGAGTGGCTGACCGGTGACTTCGCCGTGCTCATGGAGCCTACGGACGGCGTGATCGAGGGCGGCTGCCAGGGCACGATGCGCGTCGAGGTCACTGTGCCCGGCCGGCGTGCCCACAGCGCCCGCTCGTGGATGGGGGACAACGCTATCCACGGCGCCGCCCCCGTCCTGGAGATCTTGCGCGCCTACGAGGCCCGCCGACCCGAAGTCGAGGGGCTGCGTTTCCATGAAGGGCTCAACGCCGTCTTCATCTCCGGTGGTGTGGCGGGCAACGTCATCCCCGACGAATGCGTCGTCACGGTCAACTACCGTTTCGCGCCCGATCGCACCGTCGCTGCGGCACAGGCGCACCTGCGAGAGGTGTTCGCCGGTTTCGACATCCGGGTCACCGACGTCGCCGCCGCGGCTCGCCCTGGCCTGGACCACCCCGCTGCCGAGACCTTTGTCGCTGAGGTGGGCGAGGGACAGGCACGGGCCAAACTCGGCTGGACCGACGTCGCGCGCATGGCCGAATTGGGGATTCCCGCCGTCAACTACGGTCCGGGCGATCCCACGCTGGCTCACACCAAAGACGAGTTCGTGCGCCTGGCGGCCGTCACCGAAGCTGAGCGCCGCATGAGGCGCTGGCTTACCGGGCGTGAGGGAGAGGACCGGTAACGCCACGTTTTCCTCGGTGGTTGATTCGATGTGGTTCGGATTTCGGCGTGTGAGCACGCCACACAGGTAGCGTTGGCCCATGACGCAATCTCACCCTGACAACGACATCAGGCAAGCCGGCCCTCTCACCTACCGTGGCCGCTCCATCCCCTCCACCACCACAGATCAGCGGCTCCTCGAAAGCCGGGGACCCTCTGACTGGGTGCACACCGACCCGTGGCGCGTTCTGCGCATCCAGTCGGAATTCGTCGAGGGGTTCGGCCTACTCTCCGAAGTCGGCCAGGCGGTCAGCGTGTTCGGCTCCGCTCGCATCCAGCCCGGCACCTCCTACTACGAGCTGGGTCAGTCGATCGGCGCCAAGCTCGCCTCGGCGGGCTACACCGTGATCACTGGTGGCGGGCCCGGCATGATGGAGGCCGCCAACAAGGGGGCTCAGTCCAGTGGTGGCACCTCCATCGGGCTGGGGATCGAGTTGCCGTTCGAGCAGACCCTCAATGACTACATCGACATGGGGGTCACGTTCCGGTACTTCTTCGTCCGCAAGACGATGTTCGTGAAGTACTCTCAGGCGTTCGTTGTCCTGCCCGGTGGTTTCGGCACCCTCGATGAGTTGTTCGAGTCGATCACGCTGGTGCAGACCGGCAAGGTCACCAGGTTCCCGGTCGTCTTGGTCGGTTCCGCCTTCTGGGGCGGTCTGCGTGACTGGATTCGCGAAGCGCTGCTGAGCGAGGGCGTCATCTCCTCCGACGATCCGGAGTTGATCCGGCTCACCGACGACCCCGAGGAGGTCGTCGACATCATCCGCAAGGCTCACGTCGACCTGGCGCGGCGTGAGTTTGAAACCCAACAGTTCGCCGAGACCGCCGAGCAGGTCACGGCCGCTCAGCGCGCCGAGGACGGGACCTGATTCACACCAGGTAGAGCCCCCGTCCCCAGTCACCCCTGGCGCTGCCCGTGGCGGTGATTCCGCCTTCTCCGCGCCCCGCTGTTTCGCGGCTCGCGCAAGCGCTGCTCAGGGCAGCGCCCACCCTCCCGGCCTGTTGCGCCCCTGCGGTAGGGGAGCTTCGGTGGAGACAAGGATGTGGCGCCGCTTCACGGCGCCAGCTCCACCGATCGCCCTCGCGCTCCCGGGGGCGTCTGATATGGCACGATCGAAACCGTGAACTTAATCATTCTGATACTGACCGCGCTCGTGTCCGTCGCCGTCTTAGCCGGCGTCGCTCTCGTCGTCATGGGAAAGGGAGGTCAGCTCGCCCGGTTCGAGGCTGACCATCCGCCGCTGGACCTGCCCGCCGATGGCAGTATCGCCAGCAGTGACGTCACGCGCGTCCTCATCCCCCTCTCCCTGTGGGGCTACCACGTGCGAGCCGTCGACGAGGTGCTGGCCCGGCTCGCGACAGCCCTCAGGGAGCGCGATGCCCGAATCGCGGATCTGGAACACCGGCTCGCTGAACAGCCCCGAAGCGCCGCCCCGCAAACGCTGTCCCCGCGTCCCCAGGCGGTTACCCCCACGTTCGATCCTGAGACCGGCAGCCGCGGCCCCGACTCCCCCGAGACCGCAGAGTCCGCCGAGTCGGTGCGCGCCGCCGTCGGCCACTCCGAAGAGCACCCCGCCGAGCAGGGCCCGCGGAGCGACACGTGAGTTCCCCCGACCGGCGCGTGCGACTTACCGTGAGCCGGCCGTGCCCGGCGCCGGCTGACCGAGTGTGGGACACGCTGGTCGACTGGCGCCTACACAAGCAGTGGATGGTGCTGACCCGCGCCCACGGCGGCAGCGGTGTGGGCGCGCGGGTCGAGGCGTTCACCGGTGTCGGCCCCCTCGCGTTCCGCGACCCTATGGAGATCACCGGCTGGCAGCCCGCCACCCCCACCACCGCCGGATACTGTGAGACCCGCCACCTGGGGAAGGTCGTGCGCGGCTGGGGCCGTTTCGACGTCGAGCCCGCACCCGGCGGGATGAGCACCGTCACGTGGACGGAGTGGGTCGACCTGCCCCTCGGACGTCTGGGACGGGCAGGCTGGCCGATTGTCCAGCCGCTGCTGGCGAACATGTTCGACCGGTCACTGCGCGCCTTGGGGCGCCTGGCCGCCCGAACGCGAAGGTGAGAGCAACCAATGGAGGAGACGCCGGTGGCCACCACCGAGGGGGCAGCCCGCCCCGGCCCTGACGGCCGCCATCGATGCCTGTGGGCGCTCAACAGCGACGACGAATTGCGCTACCACGATGCCGAATGGGGCTATCCGGTCCAGGACGACCAGGCCATGTTCGAGCGCATCTGCCTTGAAGGCTTCCAAGCGGGGCTGTCGTGGCTGACGGTACTGCGCAAACGCGCGGCGCTGCGCGAGGTCTTCCAGAACTTCGATATCGCCACGGTGGCCGGATACGGGCCCGAGGACGTGACACGCCTGCTGGGCGACGCTCGCATCATCCGCAGCCGTCCCAAGATCGAGGCGGTCGTCGCCAACGCCCGTGCCGCCCTGGAGATACCGGGCGGGCTCGCCGGCTTCGTCTGGTCCTACGCCCCCGCACCCTCTTCCGCCCCGGTCACCGTCGGGGATCTGTCCGCGGCCACCTCTGAAAGCACCGCCTTGGCCAAGGCCCTGAAACGACACGGCTTCCGCTTCGTCGGTCCCACGACCGCCTACGCTACGATGCAGGCGACCGGTATCGTCGACGATCACCTGGCCGGCTGTTACCGCCGCGGCGACAGCACCCCCCAGCCAAGCGCGTAACGTGTCCAGGGGCCGACCGTACGCATGACCGGTCCCCCCGCGCACGTGGCCACCATCACCCCTCGAACCACGCGCCGGGCCAGTCCTGCCAAGTCTCATTCGCTGTACTCGCGAGCCACGGCCAACGCCCGGTTCGCGCTGGAGGGAGCGATGTTGCATACCCAGCATTACCCCGACCGCGCTGTACCCACCGCCGCTGTGGGGCCACGGTGAGCGCCGTGTCGACCGAATCCGACTCCTCGCAGTCTGCCGCGGCGCCCGCTGGCGACCCGGCCCGCTCCGGATCGCCCTCTCCCATCCGCCGCATGTCGCTGTGGCCGCCACCCCGGTCCGCGCGCCATGCCCACCGGCGGCGCAAGGTCGCGCTGCTGACCGCTGTGGCCACCGTTCTCGTCCTCGTCATCGTTACCGGGGTCGTCTTGCTGCTGCCTGGCTCGCCCCCCGGCGAGTCGACGGGTGTCCCCGCCGCCTACGCCGGCTCCTGGAGCGGTGAGATGTCGCAGGAGGACGAGCAGGGCCGCCATATCGTCGACTGGAACGCCCAGCTTCAGTTGGAGGCCGGCGCGCAGCGGGGAACCGCCAACTGGAGCAGCCTGGACTGCCGGGGCAGCCTCAAGCTCACCGAACGCGGCGATGACCATCTGACCTTGAACTACAGCGAGACCTACGACCCGGCGCAGCACTGCATCGACACCGTCACTCTTACGCTGCGCCCTGGCGCCGCCGGCGACACGTTGCGCGCCGAATGGGTGGCCACCTCCCACAGCGGCACCCTCATGACCTCCACCGGAACGCTGCGGTAGCCATGCTCAGGGGGAAACGGTGTCCGCTCCTTCACCGCGCTCAGGCCGAGGGGGGACGGTGCCGCTGTGTCAGCCCACGCCGCCCCTGTAGTTTCGCCGGCCCGTGGGCTAGGCTGAAACCGTCCTGAGGGGCAGCAACGAAGGCCCGTGTGCCGTCTCCGTGGGGCGCGGCGCTGGGGTGACGACTCAGGGCGCGTCACAGCCCCCGCGTTTCCCATACTCCCCAATAGACGTCACTCCACCCGCGTCTGCGGGATGGGCTCCACTGGTGCCAGCCAAGCGGAGGAAGTCACATCAAAGGATTGACGGAGGACGATCCACGCGCGGTCGCGGATTATGCGTTGATCGGGCGGCTGGGCCAGGGCGGGCAGGGCGTCGTCTATCTCGGCCGGGCTCCCGACGGTGCCCAGGTGGCGGTGAAGCTGCTCCACGCCGATCCGCTCGACCAGAGTGGGCTGCGGCGTCAGTTGGCGGAGGAAGTCGAGCTGGCGCGGCGCGTCGCGCGGTTTTGTACTGCACAGGTGCTGGCCGCCGACGTCATCGCCGACCCGCCTTATGTCGTCAGCGAATACGTTGCAGGCCCGTCGCTGAGTGCCCTGGTGCGTTCCCGCGGGCCGCTCAGCGGCCCGTCGCTGGATCGGCTCGCCATCGGCACGCTCACCGCCCTGGCCGCCATCCACCAGACCGGGGTCGTCCACCGGGACTTCAAGCCGGCCAATGTGCTTATGGCACCGGAGGGGCCCCGCGTCATCGACTTCGGCATCGCCCGTGCGCTGGAGGGCACCGCAGTCCTCACCAACAGCATCGCCGGCACCCCCGCCTACATGGCTCCCGAACAGATCGCCGGCGCTGCGCTCGGCCCGGCCGTGGACATATTCGCATGGGGAGCCACCATTGTCTTCGCCGCCACCGGCGGCGGTCCTTTCGGCAATGATTCGTTGCGGTCGGTCATCAACCGAGTCCGCAACGATCCGCCCAACCTGGGGGAGTTGGCCGATCCGCTCCGCGAGATCGTGCGGGAGTGTCTGGAGAAAGACCCCAGTGCGCGTCCCACGGCCGCACAGACCCTGCTGCGCGTGCTGGGCGTCGGTGGCGGGAGGACACTCCCTCCGCCTGACGCCGCACCCAAGGACGCCCCCGCCGGCGACGGTAACGACACCGGCCCACCTGCTGCGCTCCCCCTGGCCACACTTGAGGCGGCGGCTATCGCGGCGGCCGACACCGCAGCGCGCGAGCGCGCGACCGAGGAGATCTACCGCTCCTTTCCCCAAGCCGAGACACGCTTGCCCGCCCCAGAGGGCGCGTGGCGGAATATCGCCGCTTCGCCCCCGCTCGCAGCGCCGCCGTCGCCGGCCGCGCCACCCACCGCCCCCGCCGTGAGGGCCGCGGGCCGTCCGGAGCCTGCGCCGGCTCCGGCCGCGCGGGAGCCACGCTCCAGGAGCGTCAACGTGGGGCTGCTCATCGGCCTCCTCGGCAGCGTCGTCGCCGTGGCCGTGATCGGTTTCGTGGTGCTGCTGCTGATGCTCGGCTGGCTCGGCGGCTAGCCACTCTCGGGCTCGTCCGGCCAGGAGCGCCCTCACCGCCCTTCGAAGGAAGGGGTCTCCTTGTTGCGGAAGGCCACCGCGGCGTTGTGGTGATCCGACGTCGCCGCGCACTGTTCCTGGAGGTTGGCCTCCATCTCCAAGCAGCTCTCCAGATCCAGGCCGGCACCCAGATTCAGTTCGGCCTTGATCGCGGCGTAGGCGACGGTGGGGCCGTTGGCCAACCGTGTGGCGAGGGCGTGGGCCGCCTCCGGCAACTCCACCGCCGGGGCCACCTGGTTGACCAGCCCGATTTCCAGGGCGCGTTCGGCTGTCACGGGTTCGGCGAGCATGAGCATCTCCATAGCGCGGGCGTGTCCCACCAGGCGTGGCAGGGTCCACGCCGCCCCCGAGTCCGATCCCAATCCCACCTTGGCGAAATCCATAAGGAACGAGGCTGTATCCGAAGCTACCCGCAGGTCGCAGGCCATGGCGAAGGCGGCGCCCGCACCGGAGGCGACACCGTTGACGGCGGCCACGACTGGTTTGGGCATGCGCGCCAACGCGACGACGATCGGGTTGTAGTGTTTGCGGACCGTATCGTTGAGCTTCTGGCCCGTGCCTGTCGTTTCGGCGTGCTCCTGGAGGTCCTGTCCGGCGCAGAACGCCTTACCGTTGCCGGTGAGTACCACCGCTCGGGCCGCGCCGTCGTTCTTGGCGCGTTCCACGGCGGCGAGCAGCGTTTCCCCACCCTCGGTCGTCAGCGCATTCATCGCCGCGGGGCGGTTGAGGGTCACCGTCGCGACGCCGTCGGACACCTCGTAGGTAACGCTGACTGCATCAGACAACCCGAACTCCCTGGGATTCGTTGACATGTGGGTCCGCGCCGGCCTCGCGGGCATCCCCGGCTTATAACCTTAACTCTTTGCGATCTTGGGAGCTGAGCGCCTAGCGACGATTCGATCGTTCCCATCCGGGGCCCAAAACCGAGATAATGACAGACCAGTGACTCGTTCTGTGAGTCACGCGGATGCGGCCCGGGCGCCCAGGGCCCTGGTCCCGGCGGCCCACGCGGTTCGGGATGGGCCCATTCACCCGCGAAAGCTTTTCGATGAAAGGGGATACGGCATGGCGGCGATGAAGCCGAGGACCGGCGACGGCCCGATGGAGGTCACTAAGGAAGGCCGCGGCATCATCATGCGGGTCCCGCTGGAGGGCGGTGGTCGCCTGGTCGTCGAGTTGACACCCGACGAGGCGACGGAGTTGGCCGAAGCCCTCAACGGCGTCGTCGGCTGACGCGGCCGTCTCACCCACGACCGAGGTTCTGGTGGGCGTTGTGCGCCTGACCACCATGGTCCACCCCTCATGGTTCGTTGGCGCCCCCTGCCCGCGCTGCCCCGAACGCGGCTTTGCCTAGTACAGATTGCGAGCGTCCGTGCCTTTCGCTACGGAGATACGTCCGGCTCCGGGATTGTTGATCGACTCCACCGCCGACCTTGTGGCGCTGCCCATCCGTTCGGGCACGGCCGGGCCGGTCATCGTCACCGAGGGGGTCGGTCGCAGCGCCACCGCCCTTGACGAGCGCCTCCCGGCGCCCTTGGAGGCGCTCGCCGCGCAGTACGACCTCAAGGGCAAGTCGGGGGAGACCGTGGAGTTTCCCGTGGATCTCGGCCGTGGCCTGGTGCGCATGGCCCTGTTCGGCGTTGGTGAGGCGACCCCTCGCGAGCTGCGCCGGGCCGGAGCGGCACTCGCCCGCTTGGCCAAGGGCCGGGATTTGCTCGCCACGACCGTGGCCGCACTGGACGACGTAGCCGACGAGGCTCTTAGCGCTTTCGTGGAGGGAGCGCTGCTCGCCTCCTACACTTTCTCCCTGGCCACCGGGGCGAACCGGCCAAAACCGGTCCCCACCGCCGAACTGTTCGGCGCCGACCCGGAACGGATCGCCGAGCCCCTGCGGCGCGGTCACGCTCTGGCCCAGGCCACCGCCCTGGCTCGGGACCTCATCAATACTCCCTCCGGGGAGAAAGGGCCGGCGTGGCTGGCCGAGCAAGCCCAGCGGGTCGCCGCGGAGACCGACCTGGACAGTGCGGTCTGGGACGAGTCTGACCTCGCCCGCGACGGTTTCCGCTCCATCCTTGCAGTGGGGCAGGGCGCGGCGCGCCCGCCACGATTGGTCCAACTCTCCTACGAGCCGCCGGGAGCCACCCGCCACGTCGTACTCGTCGGTAAGGGCATCACCTTTGACACGGGCGGGTTGTCGTTGAAACCCAACGACAACATGATGGTGATGAAGACCGACATGAGCGGTGCTGCCATTGTCCTCGGCGCGATGTCGGTATTGGCGCGGTTGGGTGTTACGGCGCGCGTCACCGGCCTGCTGCCCATCGCCGAGAACGCCTTCTCCGGGGAGGCGCAGCGTCCCGGGGACGTCATCACCACCTACAGCGGTCACACGGTGGAGGTGCTCAACACCGACGCCGAAGGGCGCCTGGTGATGGCCGACGCAATGGGCTATGCCACCGGATCACTAGCCCCGGACACGCTGGTCGACGTGGCCACCCTCACTGGCGCGGCCAAACTCGCGCTGGGCACCGGTATCGGCGCCCTCTTCGCCACCACCGACGATCTCGCTTCGGCGCTGACGGACGCGGGCGAGCGCTCCGGCGAGACAGTGTGGCGGCTGCCGCTGGTGGAGGACTACCGTGACGCGCTCGACTCCCCGGTGGCCGATCTCGCCAATGTGGCCACCAAGAGTGACCACGGCAACCCCGGTGCCATCAATGCGGCGCTGTTCCTGCGCGAATTCACCGCGGGCATCCCTTGGGCCCATCTCGACATCGCCGGTCCTGGCCGTTCGACGACCGAGGACGCCGAGATCACCAAGGGAGGGACCGCGTTCGGGACCCGTCTGCTGCTGCGCTGGTTGACTGAACAGTAAAACGTGGCGCCACGGCTGACCGTACCGCCCCGGCCCGCGCCGCCTCCGGTCGGGCCGGGGGCGGTCAACCGTTGCGGATGACCGCCAGGAGGCCGTCGCCTACCGGCAGCATGAGGGGGATCAATCGTTCGTCCTCGCGAACGAGCTGCCCCACGTCGCGCACGGCGGCGGCCTCGGGGGCGGCCACGCCCAGGGGGCCCTCATCGGGGTGGGGAGCGTCGAGGGCGTTGTTGAACACCGCGATGCCGCCGCGGCGCAGGAGACGCAGCGCCTCCTGGAGGTAGGCGGGGTACTCCGTCTTTACCGCGTCCATGAAGACCATGTCATAGGCGCCGTCGGTGAGCCGGGGCAGCACCTCCAACGCTCGCCCGTGGATCAACCGGGTCCGGTTGGCCGCGAAGCCGGCCTTACTGAAAGCTCCACGCGCCGACTCCAGATACTCCGGTACAACGTCGACGCTGGTGAGGATGCCGTCAGAGCGCATCCCCCGCAGCAGCCAAATCCCGGAGCCACCACACCCGGTGCCGACCTCTACGACCGTGCGGGCGTCGATGGCGGCGGCCAGAAAACGCAGCGCCGCGCCACTCGACGCGCTGATGGGGCCGGCCTGCCCCTGTGCTGTCGGCCCGGATGGGCGTTCGGCGACCAGCGGGTCGTCCTCAGCGGCGTATTTTTCGATGTAGGCCAGTGTGTCGTCTCGGCTGGCGATGACGGCCTCCCCGCGTATGACGAGCGTGTCGGAGTCGGACCCCGACGGCCCGATGGCGTACCTCGGCCGGCACGCTCCGCATGGATCTCACGATTTCACACTCCGCGGCTAACCTGCTGTCAGGCCACGGTTACCGCAGAGTCGTGTCCCGCCGCACAGATTAACCCGATCGGGACGCTGCGGCGCGTCGGGAACGTATTCGACCTTCGCGACGTTATGCCCCTGGAAGGCCTCTCGTGCCCGGTCCCGCGGGACGGGCCCCGAGACCAACCCCCAACGCGGCCGTTCCCGAGACGGTCGTGCTGACGAAGGGAGCGCCGGTGGCAGCCGCCGAATCCGCCGTCGACTTCGACCGGTGGGAACCCCCGAGCTGGGACGAAGTGGTGCGCAACCATTCGGCTCGCGTGTACCGGCTCGCCTACCGCCTCACTGGCAACCAGCACGATGCCGAAGATCTCACCCAGGAGGTCTTCATCCGCGTGTTCCGCTCGTTGGCCAACTACACCCCCGGCACGTTCGAGGGGTGGCTCCACCGCATCACCACCAACCTCTTTTTGGACATGGCGCGCCGGCGGGCCCGTATCCGCTTCGAGGGGTTGGCTGACAGCGCTGACGAGCGTATGCAGGGACGCGAGCCCTCTCCCGCCCAAGCCTATGAGGAGCGTCACTTCGACGCCGATATCCAGGCCGCCCTCGATGCGCTCCCCGCGGAGTTCCGAGCCCCCGTGGTGCTGTGCGACATCGAGGGGCTGTCCTACGAGGAGATCGCCGCGACCCTGGGGGTGAAGCTTGGGACCGTCCGTAGCCGCATTCACCGTGGCCGCGCGCAACTGCGCACCGCTCTCATGCATCGCCGTCGCCTCGCCGCTCAGCAGGATGGCCAGCGAACCGGTCAGTTGATCCAGGGGCAGCAGGCACTGGCATCGGGCCGAGACAGCGGTGCGTCCGGTGCTGTTGGGGAGGAGGACGGCCAGTGAACCACCTCGAAGAGCGCCTGTCGGCCCTGATCGACGACGAGCTTGGCCCCACCGAGCGCGAGCGGGCTCTCGGCCACCTCGCTGGGTGTGATTCGTGCCGGTTCGAGGCTGAGATGTTGCGTGAGCTCAAACGCGGCATGGGCCAGCTCGACCCTCCCGAGCCGTCTGTGGATTTCATGGGGCGGCTGGCGGCTATGGCGCCACCGTTGACTCCGGAGGGGCCACCCTCCGGTGGCCCGCCGGCGGGGCCGCCCCCGTCGTCGGGGGAGTCCGCCGGCGGGCCACGGCACCGGCGACCGGCCGAGCGCTTCGGTTCCCGCCGCAGGATCGGGGAGTCGACCCCATTGGGCGGCAGTCGTCCGTTGGGAGGAGCCACGGTGGCGCCCGTGCCACGGCCATGGCTGCGGCCCAATTTTGGGCGCGCGCGTTACGCGGTCGCGGGAGCGTCGGTGTTGGCCATGGCGCTGGGAACCGCATTCGTGGCCAGCGGCCAGCGCGCGGAGCAGCCTCCAGCGGTCGCCCCGCCGCTCGCCGATTCCACGGTCGAGCGCCCGGTCACAGCGCGCCAGGTGTCGCTGTCTGAGGCGCCTGTGGGGCTCACGCCCTCCCCCCTCCAGGCCGAGACCGGCTGGTTCGGCGGCCAGGGCGCTGTCCCTGCCGCTATGGCTGACTCGCAGTAAGCCGCTCCCGCGCTGGGCAGTCCCTCCCGTTGGTCTAAGCAGCTATTCGGATGGGTTATTGGGTTATCCGGCCCACGAGGCGTGGCCAGCGTTGTGCCCAGGCGAGGGCGCGTGGCTGTTCGCTATGACCACGCCAGAATTGGACCGACCGGAACCAGTGATATGTGTGGGGCGTCGAAACCGGTGCGGTGTCGGCGCTGTCGACGGCCAGCATGTCGCACCATTCGCCTGGTAAGCCGGTTGACCTCCCCTCACCCTGTCCACGGTCAACTGTCGCTGTCCTGCGGGCGGCGGTGCTTGCTGGGTGGCTCCCGCCACGAAACCTCCCGCACCTGTCACGTGCGCAGGCCGTGCCCGTCCACGGCCGGCCCGTGTAGCACGGCGATGGTCGCTGTCGCCATCACATACTGAAATAAGGAACGCTTCCGCACAGATCCGGTTAATCAACTGTTTACGTCATGTGCGGCAGGCTTGGCATGCGTACCGATATACGGAGAGCTCATGACCGACGAGACCGGACCCCGTGCCCCCAACGCGGGGGAGCAGAGCTGGTCGCGCCACCCCGACGGTCGGCCCGCGGGCTCGGGCGGGGCTCCCTACCCGCCACGGGCCACCCCATCCCCGCCCCCGCCGTCTCCCACCCCCTACCCGGCAGTGCCTGAGTACGGCGGTCCACCCCCCGGCACCGGTGCGCAACCGCATTTTGGACCCCCGCACAGCAACGGTCCCGACACGCCGCCAGAGGCCACGGGAGGGCGGCCCTACAGCTTCTCCGCGGCCCCACCCCCTGGAACTGTTCCCCCGGAGAGGTTCGGCCCCCCACCCACACTGCCGCCCAGCCCTCCCGCCGGCGTATGGCCACCCCACCCCCCAAGGCCGGCCTCTCATGGCCGCAGCATGCCGTTGTGGGCCGGAGTGGTGGCAATGGCTGTGGTCGCGCTCGTGGCTTCAGGCGTGGGCGGGGTTATCGGCGGTTTCATTGGCGCCGACAGCACCGTACAGCGCACCGGTGGCACCGGGCTCGACAACAACACCGTCCCCAGCGACATGCCCAGCCGCCCTCCGGGCACGGTCGCGGGTGTCGCACAGCGCGCCAGCCCCAGCGTGGTCTCCATCCAGGCGGCCGGCTCGGAGGTGACCGGTAACGGTTCTGGCTTCGTGATCCGTGACAACTACGTTGTCACCAACAACCACGTCGCCGACGCTTTACAGGGCCGTGGGATCGAGGTCGTCTACAGCGACGGCCGTGTCAGCCAAGCCAGCATCGTCGGTTCCGCGCCCAGCTCCGACCTTGCCGTGCTCAGCCTGGCCGACCCGATCGCTGTCGAGCCGTTGCGCTTCGGTGACTCCGACGCCGCCACCGTTGGCGATTCAGTCATCGCCATCGGGGCCCCACTAGGGTTGGACGGCACCGTCACCACCGGCATCATCAGCGCGGTCGACCGCCCCGTCACTGTTGGGCAAAGCGGCGAGGAGACCTATTTCAACGCCATCCAGACCGACGCCGCGATCAACCCGGGCAACTCCGGCGGTCCTCTCGTCAACATCCAGGGCGAGGTCATCGGGGTCAACTCCGCGATCGCCACCATGGGGGGTGGGATCAGCAGCGAACAGTCCGGCAGCATCGGCCTCGGTTTCGCCATCCCCGCCACCCAGGCCAAGCGTGTCGTGGACCAACTCATCGCCACCGGCGAGGCCCCACACGCGGTTATCGGCGCGATCCTTGACACCCGCTACCAGGACACGGGTGCGCTCATCGTTGCCGAAGAGGACGCAGAGAGCGACCCGGTCCTCCCCGGCGGCCCCGCCGACCAGGCGGGGCTCCAGCCTGGCGACGTGATCGTGGAGTTCGACGGTGAGACGGTCCACGACGCCAACCAGTTGGTCTCCCTGATCCAGGAGAAGTCGCCGGGGGATCAGGTTGAGGTGGTCTTCGAGCGCGACGGTCAGCGGCGCAGCGCGACACTGACGCTGGGCTCCTCCGACGAATGAGAACCGGCGGCCGGTCGGGACGGGATCTTCTCCCGCCCCGCGACCGGCCGCCGGTCCCTCCAGCGCCCGCAACAGGGCGCTTCAGCAGTTCGCAGTGTCCGGCGGTCTCAGCGACCGGCCGGGGAAATACCCAGTTGCAGACCGGCCAGCCCCCGCGGCTTGCCAGTGAGTTCACCGGCCACGCCACTCAGCACCTCGGCGGCCTCGGAACCGGCGTGGCGCACCACATAGGGGACGCCCGCGTCGCCGCACTCGCGCAGCCCCACCTCTAGCGGGACCTGACCCAGCAGCGGAACCTGGGCTCCCAGGGCCTTGGTGAGGCCGTCGGCGACCGCCTGCCCGCCACCTTGGCCGAACAGATAGGTGCGCTCGCCGTCGGGAGTGACGTAGTAGGACATGTTCTCGATGACACCAGTGATGCGCTGGTGGGTTTGCGACGAGATGGCCCCGGCACGCTCAGCCACCTCGGCGGCGGCTAGTTGCGGGGTCGTGACCACGAGGATCTCGGCGCTGGGGAGCAGTTGGGCCACGGAGATGGCGATATCTCCGGTTCCCGGCGGTAGGTCGATGAGCAACACATCCAGGTCGCCCCAGAAAACATCGGCCAGGAACTGTTGCAGCGCGCGGTGCAGCATCGGACCACGCCACACCACCGGCTGGTTGCCCTTGGTGAACATACCCACCGAGATGACCTTGATGTCATGGGCCGTCGGCGGCATGATCATGTCCTCGACCTTGGTGGGGGAGCGGTCGACCCCCAACATCCGCGGCACCGAGTGTCCGTAGATGTCGGCGTCGACAACGCCCACCTTCTGGCCCTGCTCCGCCATCGCCGCTGCCAGATTGACCGTGACCGAAGACTTACCGACGCCGCCCTTGCCGGAGGCGATCGCGTACACCTTGGTCAGCGAGTTGGGGCGGGCAAAGGGGATCTCCTTCTCCGCTTGGCCGCCACGCAGCTTCGTCTGGAGCGCCTTGCGTTGCTCCTCGCTCATCACGTCGAGTTCCACCACGACACGCGCGACCCCTGGAATCTTGGAGACCGCCTCGGTGACATCGCGCTCGATCCGGTCGCGCATGGGACAACCCGCGACCGTGAGATAAATACCGACGTTGACGACACCGTCGGTTCCGACATCGATGCTCTTCACCATGTCGAGGTCGGTGATGGGGCGGTGAATCTCAGGGTCCTGAACGGTGGCCAGGGCCGTGTTCACCTGCTCGGTCGTAGGTGTGGAGGACATATACCCAATGGTACGTAACAGCGAAAGCAAAAACCGACCCCCGTCCCGTGCGCGGTGTGGCGCGCCCCGCGTCACGTTCCCGCTGCCCCTACCGGTCGGCTCACCTCCGAAGGTGCCATGGGTAGCCAACCGGTGGCCTCCTGCGCGGTCGTCTCTCGTCCCCTACTTGTCGGCGCCGGCGCACCGAGCGTTTCCGCACGGTCTACTCCACGACAGCGCCCGCTGTCAGTGCTGTTGGCAGCCGGCGGGCCATGCGAGAGACGCCGGTTCCGACCAGGGCCCACCACCCAGGTCCGCGTCATCTATCCCCCGATAGAGCGCCAGCTCGATACACGACGGTGTCGCTACACACGGTAATCGGTTCGCTAGAGATCCTGGTGGCGAGGTGCTGGTCAAAGCTGGGGCAAAGCCGGTGGCGAGACGGTGCTCTTAACACGGCCAATACACGGCGGAGTAGTAATCTCGACAAACGATGGGAAATGCGTCGCCACCGCCCGGGGCTCCGTGGCCCTCCGAACCCACGGGGTGGAACCGGCCACCCGAGTCTCCGGCATGGGCGTTTCCGCCCCAGCCCTCGTCAGGGCAGGGGGGCCAGTCGCATGTATGGACGTGGCCGCCACCTGCGCCGCCGCGGTCGCGGCCGGCCAGTCTCGGTGAGCCTGCCGCCGGCACGGCCTACCACCGGCTGGCCCGCACCTCGCGGTACCGGTGGTGGGTGCCGCTCCTGGGCGTGGTGGTCGCGTTCATCCTCTATGTGCTGGTGCAGTTCTTCCTGGGCATCACCGCAGGTCTGATCGCCCTGTTCAATGGCATCCGCATAGAAGGTGGCTCGTTCTTCGGCGCCCCGGCCCCCGATCTTGCGGTGCAGCTCATCATCATCGCGATGATGATCCCGGTGGTGCTGTTCACCGTCCGATTCGTCCATCGGCGTCGGGCGGGCACGCTGCTGTCGGTGGAAGGGCGGCTGCGCTGGCCCTGGTTGTTTGTCTGCGCTGGAGTCGCCGTCGTCAGTGTGGCGCTGTCGATCACGTCCGTGGCGCTGCTCTTCGGTATCAGCCGGCCCGACGCGGCCTTCGTGGGGGAGTGGGTCGGTGCCCGCGAGTTCGCGGTGGGCATGCTTGTCGTGGTGCTCCTCGTTCCCTTCCAGGCGTCGGCCGAGGAGATCGCGCTGCGGGGTTTCCTGATGCAGTCGGTGGGCAGCTACGGCGCGCCTCGCGGGGAACTGCTCGCCGCACCCAAGCGCCTCGAATGGCGCGGGCCGGCGCGCATGCCCGTGGTGGCCGCCATCGTCACCGCAGTGGTGCGCGCCTCCCGGTGGCCCCCGCTGCACCAGTTCCTGCGCACCCCCATCTTGGCCATCGTCGTCAGCGGCAGCGTGTTCGCGTTGCTGCACCCCTACAGCGCGTGGGCCATGGCTGACGTCGCGCTGTTCGGCGTCACAGTGGCGTGGCTGGCCTGGTACACCGGCGGTCTGGAAGCCCCTATAGCGCTGCATGTGGTGCACAACCTCGCCGCCTTCGGGCTTTCCGCCTACGAGGGGACGTTGGAGCAGCGCGCAAGCTCGGGAAGTTGGCAGGGGCTTGCCGGAACCGCGATCGAGATGGCGCTGTTCTGCGCAGTCGTGGTGATCCTCGCTCGGCGCATGCGGCTGCGGCGCACCGTCGCAGACAAGGAGCACGACGACTCGCCCCCGCCGGCCCTCCCGCCGACGCCGGCCGGGCCGCCGCAGCAGGGCCAGCCGCGATTCCGGCCGGACCAGGAACCGCACCATCCGCCCCCACGCTAACCGTCCCACCACTGGTTACCGTTTCTCCTGGAGGATGCCCCGGCCTTTAGGGCGGGGAGGAATCCGGGGCGGTGTTCCCGCGCCTCATAAGCGGAACCGTACCCTCAGGCACAGTCGGACCCCTCGTTCACCATGGGGAGCAAGCCAAGTTTTTCACCTGCGTGTTCGGGTATCACCACCGGCAACCATGAAGTCCGAGCCGTCGTGCCCCCGATGTGGCCGCGCCGTCCACCCGCCAGGGTTGTGGTCGAGCGCGTGGCAGTGCGACGCGCACGGACCGGTGGTACCACTGCGCCATCTGCTAGAACCCACCCTCGCTTCCCTGGAACTGCTCAGCGACTCCGCCCAAGTACCCATGTGGATTCCCTGGCCGTTACCGTCGGGCTGGGTCGTCACGGGGTTCGCCGACGCCGGTGACGAGCGCAGCGGCGCTCTTGCCACTGTGGTCGCTCTCTCCGGCCCTGCCCCGTTGGGCGGCGTGGGGGACCTGGCCATCGTCGCAGAAGAGCCTGGGATCGGCTTGGCCTGCCGCCTGGCCGGCATGGCCGGCGCCGACCCCGGCGACGGGTTCGACTCCGGCGCTCCTGACGGCAAGGTCCGCCACGACGGTCATGACATCGCGCTATGGAGCATCGACGCAGGTGCGCAGTACGCTGTTTACGTAGGTGAAGCTATGGCGAACTGGCTGTGGTTCGTGTTCAGCCCCGCTGACACCGGCGTGTTGATGTGCGAGATCACCGCGGTTCGCGACCTCAGTGACCGCCACGACGGTGACGTGGCCATGGAACCGCCTTTCGGCGCGCTGTCGCCGTTCCTCACCGAAGCCCTGCGCCCGCGCCAGTGAGCACCGTTGCGATGGTGACGGAGCCCGCGGCCGGGCACGGACCCGCCTAGGATGTGGCTGATGCGCATTGATTTGCACTCGCACAGTTCCGTGTCCGACGGCACCGACCCGCCCCGGGAGGTCCTGCGTTACGCAGTCGCCGCGGGACTCGACGTGCTGGCTCTGACCGATCACGACACCGTCGCCGGGCACGCTGCTGCCGCATCCGGTCTGCCCAACGGTCTCACCCTCGTTCCCGGGATGGAGTTGTCGTGTGTGCACGCCGGTGCCAGCGTCCACGTTCTCGCCTACCTTTTCGACCCCGCCTCCTCGGAGCTAGCCGAGCAGTTGCGACGTATCCGCGACGATCGGTTTACGCGGGCCCACACGATGGTGCAGCGCCTGCGAGCCGCGGGAGTCGGGGTCACCTGGGAACGGGTGTGCGAGCTCGCCGGTGACATCGCCGGTGAGGACGGCCCGACAGTGGTAGGCCGCCCCCACGTCGCCCGCGCCGTCGTCGAGGCGGGGGCAGCCGCCGATGTGCAGGACGCCTTCGACCGTTGGATCGGCTCGGGACGGCCGGCCCATGTGGCGCGTTATGCCCTGGAACCGGTGCGGGCCGTGAGTTTGATCGCCGCGGCCGGAGGGGTGTCCGTGCTGGCCCACCCCGCACGTGGCGAGGGAAGCGCTGCCGGTGCGGTCCCTGTCGAGTTGGTCGAACGCATGGCGCGCGCCGGCCTCGCCGGGATCGAGGTCGACCACCCCTCGCACACCGCAACGGAGCGGCGAAACTGGAGAGGGGTGGCCGTCGATCTCGGGCTCGTCGTCACCGGCGCCAGCGACGACCATGGCGCCCTGACCGACCACCGGCTCGGTTGCGAGACCACCCATCCCGAGGCCTATGCCAGCCTTGTCGACTCGGCCACCGGTGCCGAACCCGTCACCGTGTGAGCGCCGCGGGATGGCTGACGGCCACTCCGCCTCTTACCGAAGTCTTACGGGTAATTGTCAGCATGTCCCTTCCCCGGCCGCGCGTCGTGTCTCGCGAGTAGGCATCTGCGGCCGGAACCGGGACAATGGGCCCGCGAAAACAGCACAGATTTGACCGTCACACGTTCAGCGAAGGGTCGGAACCGTGTTCTGGAAGCGCAAAGGCAAGAAGAAGGACGGCGACGACGCCGGTTCGACGACGGCAACCGCCGAAATCGACCGTGCCGAGGCGGCTGACACCGAAGAGACCGCCGAGGGCACGAAGGGGGCCACCACCGTCAGCGATGACGCCATCGAGCGGGTCGAAACCGCCGGAGCGCTCTCCTTCGAGGGTCAGGAGTTCGAGACGGTCAGCAACACCTGGATTGTCCCCGCCGACGACGAGGGCGTCATCGTCGTCGACCCGGCCCATGACGCCAAGGCGATCCTCACCGCCGTCGGCGAGCGGGAGATCTACCTTGTTGCCTGCACGAACGGCTACAACACCCACATCGGTGCAGCGATCGAGGTGGCCGATCGCGACGAGGCGCCCATCGCGCTGCACCCACGGGAGATGCGCTCCTGGCGCCGCGTTCACGGCATCGAGCGCAAGCCTGACTGGGAGGTCGAGGGCGGCGGCTCGGTGCAGGTCGGCGAGTTGGAGATCGACATCCTCGCCGTTCCGGGCACATCGTCGGGAACGGTGGCCTACTACATCCCTCGTCTCGGTGTGGTGTTCTCCGGCGACACGCTGCTCGACGGTCGGCTCGGCACCGTGGGGGAGGGCTACGTCGACTTCACCACCCAGCTTGCCTCCGTCGGGGAGACGCTGCTGTCGTTGCCGCCCGACACTCGGGTGTTGCCCGACACCGGCCCGGAGACCACTGTCGGGCAACAGGCGGAGAACTTCGACTCCTGGGTCGCCGGCGACTAACTCAGCCGGTGCGTTTGGGAGCCTCAGCGGCGTTGAAGAACTTCGTCAGGGCACTAGCCGTGGTCTCGGGCGCCTCCACGTTGGGGGAGTGGGCCGCGCCCGGGACAACGACGCGCTCGGCACGCAGCCGCTTGGCCATCGTGTCCTGAACCTGCGGTGACCAGACGTTGTCGTTTTCCCCGTAGAGAACGAGCATGGGCAGCTCTACGGCGGCCAACTCCGCCGTCCGGTCGGCGGCACTGGTCAACTCCGCCGCCATACGGGCCAAGCCCACGGGCGAGTTGGCCAGCATGCGTTCGCGCAAAAAAGTGTAGACGTCCTCGGGCAGCCCGCTTTCGCGCGCGGGGGCGTCCATGTGCCGCCACCAGATCTGGGCGAGTAACTCCGAGGTGGGGGCCTCGCCCAGTGCCGTCACCAGTTGCTGGGCGTCCAGTGCCGAGGAGCCCTCGACGGCGCTGGGACCCGAGCTCATGAGGGTGTAGGACAGCAGTGGGGCGTTGCCCGCGAGTACGGTCTCCCGGGTGACCAAGCCGCCGAAGGAGTGCCCCAGCAGGTGAACGGGGCCGTCAGCCACTGACGTCACCACGGCGTCGATGGTCTGTCCCAGCGCGGCGCACGTGTAGGCGGCGGGGTCCTCAGGGCCGCGGGACTCGTACTGGCCGGGCATGTCGATAGCCACCACTCGCCGTCCGGCCTGGGCGAGGGTTTGCAGCAGCGCGATGAAATCCTCTTTGCTTCCGGTGAACCCCGGCACCAGGACCGCCGGCTGGCGCTCGCAGCCGCCGGCTGCCGGAAGGGCCTCCAAGGCGGCGATGCTTCCGAGCGGGGTAGCTACGTCCACCCGCCGTGCGCCGGGTGGCAGATCCAGAAACCGAGGCGTACTCACGTCGCTTCACACTAGACGATCCGATGTGGGGAAGGGGCCGTGGGGAAAGCCGCGAGCGTGGCCCGCCCGCGTTTCCGACGCCATACGGCCCCCTGACTTAACCCTGGTCCCGAGGCACTTCGACACCGCCGCGGGTGCGCCGGCGGCGAGAGGAGCGCTTCGACTTGGCCGCCTCGGTGCCGCCGGCATTTCCGTTGGCCGCGGGGGCGCTGGTCGACTCGCCCGCGGCGCTCTTGGCGCTGGCGGCCGTCTCTCCCTCACTGCCGCGCTTGTCCGTGCCGCCGGCGTTCCGGGGAGCGGACTTGCCACCGCGTGTGCGCTTGCGGGAGCGCCGGTTGCGTGAGCGTTGGGCGCCGCCGTCACGGCTGGTGCGGGGGTGTCGCTCTTGGCGGCCGTTGCCGGTGTCGCCGATGTCTTCGACCGCCTCGGCCTCCAGACCGGCCCTGCCCCTGCGCTCCGCGGCGAGCGTGCCCTTGGTGCCGGGGGCGATCCCCAGTTCGGCGAAGAAGTGCTCAGAGGTCGAGTAGGTCTCGGGCGGCTCGGCGAAGGGCAGGTCCAGCGCCGCATTGATGAGTTTCCACCGCGCGGTCTCCTGCCAGTCGATGAAGGTGACAGCGCTGCCCGAGCGCCCGGCCCGACCGGTGCGGCCGATCCGGTGCGTGTAGGTCTTCTCGTCTTCGGGGCACTCGTAGTTCACCACGTGCGTGACGTCGTCGACGTCCAGGCCGCGCGCAGCGACGTCGGTGGCCACGAGAACGTCGATCTTGCCGTTGCGAAACGCCCGCAGTGCCCGTTCACGCTGGCTTTGCCCGAGATCGCCGTGGACTGCCGCCGCGGCGAAACCGCGCCCTTTGAGGGCGGTGGCCACCTGGTCGCAGACCCGTTTGGTCTGGCAGAAGATCATAGTCAGGCCACGGCCCTCGGCTTGGAGGAGGCGCGCCAGCATCTCCAGCTTGTCCATGGGGTGGGTGCGGAAGACGTGCTGGCTCGTCGTGCCGGGCAGGCGTTCCTGCTCGTCATCGTCGTCGGTGCGGACATGGGTGGGGCGCCGTAGGTAGTTGCGCGACAGTGCGACAATCTCGCTGGGCATGGTCGCCGAGAACAGCATGACCTGCCGTTCTTGCGGGACCTTGACCAAGATGCGTTCGATGTCGGGCAAGAATCCCAGGTCGAGCATCTTGTCGGCTTCGTCGAGGACGAGAGCCTCGACGTCGCTCAGTCGCAGATGCCCTTGCCCCTCCAGGTCGAGCAGGCGACCGGGGGTGCCCACGACGATGTCCACCCCGCTGCTTAGGCCGCTGATCTGAGGCTCGTAGGCACGGCCGCCGTAGACGGTGAGGATACGAGCGCCGGTGCGCTTGCCCGCTGTCGTCAGATCGGCCGCGACTTGGATGGCCAGTTCGCGCGTGGGGACAACGACAAGCCCGCGGGGCCGGTGCGCTGCGGCGGGGCGTTGCTGGACCCGTTCCAGCAACGGGAGGCCGAAGGCGAATGTTTTGCCGGTGCCGGTGCGGGCCTGCCCGATGATGTCGGTGCCCGTCAGCGCCAGCGGCAAGGCGAGGGACTGGATGGGGAAGGGTTCGAGGATGCCTTCGGCTTCGAGTGCCTCGGCGATGTCGGGGCCGACGCCGAGGTCGCGGAAGGTTTTTCGGGGTTCGTTAGTTGTACTCATGCTGGTCAGGGCTCATGCCTCCATCTGGGCAGCCGCTTTTTCGTTCGTCGTCTGGTATCGCACGGAATGGGCACCGCTCGAAAGCTCGGCGCCGACGATCGGCCCACGCTGGGGGAACCGGTGCGGCTCACCGTCGCGGGTGTCTCTCCGCCCGACGGTGGCGCGTCTTCGGCGGCGAGTGGTGTCGCTCGCCTCGTATCCACGATCGGCGCGCAGTGTCCATCCGTTGGGGTTGTCCGTGTTGTCTGTGCTGTCGTCATAGCGGGAGCGCGACAGGGGATGAACGCTGGTTGGGGGCGTTCCCCTGCGCGCGTCCCCGTGACTTTGGGCGGGGCTCGCGCGGCCGATCGCTCTGTCAGCCCGCCCCGGCCGGTTGCTGTGGGCGGGTTAGTTCCCTGGGTGGTCGCTGTAACGGGCCGAACCGGCAGCCGCCGCGCTTGTGTGATCGACCTGCGCCGATCACCTGCCTGAGTCTATCCTGCGTGCTCACACTGACGGCAGTGTGTTCGTCAGCTCACATCTGCGGTGGCGTGCGTTCGTTGTGACCACTGGGGCGGCCGGCAGTAGTAACCGTACGGCCATGTGGCCATGTCCGCGTTGGCGCCGGCGCGCGGGCTAAGCTGGCTCGCATGACGAACGGCTCAACGCTCGATTCGCCCTTTACCTCTGGCGATCCCGGTGGGGAACCCGCCCGTGCCGCGGTGGTCGACCTGCTCGGGCTGCTGGCTTATGCCGAGTTGGTGGCCTTCTTCCACCTGGCCGATGACGCCGGCCTGGCCCCTACGCTGCGAGACAAGGCCGAACTTGCCGGCCTCGCCGCGACCGAGCACGCTCACTTCACCCGGCTGCGTGAGCGCTTGGCGGAGTTGGGCGCCGATCCAGAAGCGGCGATGGAGCCCTTCGTGGCGCCGCTGGATGCCTGGCACGCCCAGACCGAACCGCAGAGTTGGTTGGAGAGCCTGGTCAAAGCCTACGTCGGCGACGGTATCGCTGGAGATTTCTACCGCCAGGTCGCCCATCTCGCCGATCCCGAGACGCGCGAGCTGGTTATGGGTGTGCTTTCGGAGACGGGACGTGCGGAGTTCGTTGCGCGCAAGGTGCGTGCTGCCATCGCCGACGAGCCCCGGCTCGCGGGCCGGCTCGCGTTGTGGGCCCGCCGTCTTGTCGGCGAGGCGTTGAGCCAGGCCCAGCGTGTCGCGGCCGAGCGCCCCCGGTTGGCCGCGCTGTTGACGGCGGAGGAGGCCAAGGGCGACGAGGCCGCGGCCCGGCAGAGTGATCTGGCCGCGGTCAGCCGGGTGTTTGCCAAAATCACCGACTCCCACACGGCGCGGCTGCAAGCTATGGGGTTGACTTTCTAGACCATGGGGAGGAGCGCCCCCGGAAAGCGGTGGGAAGAGGAGCGTGTACCCCGATTCCCCAGTTCGCTAACCAGTTTCCGTTGTCATTTTGCCCCACAATCCCAGTTTTTACCCTGTTTTGGGGAAGTCCGATATATAGTCAGTGGTGCTTCTGCTGTCGGTACGTTGAGGTAGTCATCCATGCTTCGTGGGTTGTTCGCCAAGTGCCCGCTGTCCCGGCTGTCCCATGATTTCGGACAGTTTGGGTTGCTTGGTGCGCATGCCACCCCTGGCCTGACCGCTGAGCTTGACCAGCACGCTGCGGCTGTTCGCGACGCCATCGAGCACGGCGGCGCGCGCATCTCCCGGCAGAGCCTCACGCACTACCTCCACGGCTTCTTGGACGGCTGCCGAGAGCGCGGTTGGTTCTCCGCCGCCATCGAGTACGAGTGGGAGCTGCTCCGACTTCTCGCGATCTGCCGCATGGCCAAGGAATACGGATTCGTCCGCTAAGTTGGTTGGGTCCGCATCACGGTCTCCGAGCGTGCGCCCCGGTGATCGTCGAAGTGCCCACGGGGGCGCGTTCACTGGGCGTACTCTTGGTCCTATCTGAGGTGTGTCTGTGCTCCCCCCGGTCTCGACCTCGTCGATGACAGGGCACCCTCTAAGGCTCACGGCCCATATGCGGTCCATATGCGGAGTCCACCCGGCCCTCCAGGGGATCCGCCCCGTGAACGAAGATGCGGCCAGTCGCGCGCCGCGAGAAAGGAAGAGCAGATGAGGAGCGGTCGGCATGGGGCGGCGCGCCCACCCATCGCGGTCCTAATCCAGCAGGACCGGCTCGATTTCATCCTTTTGGTTTTCCAGATACTCGTCGCTGCAGCCGTCATGGTGGTTACCGGTCCCCTGAGCCTGCCGTTCTGGCTCGCTTTCCTGCTGCTCATCGCGAGTATTGTGCTCGCTGTCCGCAGGATCGACCGACTGTCCCGCCAGGAGGTCGCCGGCGACGAACTCCTCTAGCGGGCTCCGCTAGGGACCGAGCGAGCGCAGGCGAGCCGGAACCGGCGCTGGAGGGCAGCCCGTCGCTTCGCGGCGTGCTCGCTGCCGGTTGGCTAGGGTGGGATTACCACGAAACGTCCCCTCCTCTCCCGATGGCTGGCGCCGCGGGAGAGGAGGGGAGTGCTCTGCCGTCTCGCCTTAGCTGCGGGTCAGATCCCAGCCACTGATGCCGCGCCAGGCCAGCCGGGCGATGAGCTGCTCGGCGGCGTGCTTGGGCACCGATCCGTAGTTGTTGAGCCAGTAGCGTGCGCTTGTCTCGGCCATGCCTACCAGCGCGACGCTCAACAGGTGCGCCTCGTCGTCGGAGACACTGGTGTCTTGGCGGATCACCTCGCCGATCAGTTCGGCGCAGCGCTGCTGGGTCTCCTCGGTCTTTTCCCGCACCGCCTGCAAGTTACGCAGATCCGACTCGAAGACAAGACGGAACGCCTCGCCCTCACCTGCCACAAAGTCGAAGTACGCCTGGAAGCTCGCCGCCACACGTTGCCGGTTGTCGTCGGTGGACTCCAGCGCCTCGCGTTGCTTGTCCACCAATACCTCGGAGTGCTGTTCCAGCAGCGCCAGGTACAGCTCCAGTTTCCCCGGGAAGTGCTGGTAGAGCACTGGTTTGCTGACGCCGGCGCGCTCGGCGATGTCATCCATCGCCGCGGCGTGGTATCCCTCTGCGACGAAGACCTCCTGAGCCGCGGCGAGTAGCTGCCGCCGGCGGGCGAGCCGGGGCAGTCGGGTCCCTCGCGGGCGGGCGTCTGAAGGAGCTGTCACACCCACACCCTCCGAATTCCTCGCGGTGGCTGCACCGCGAACCGATTCTTGTGCGACGTGGCCGGGGCGTTGGTGACATGCCTGGTGCCCGGCGCGTCCATCCCACTATCTTACTGAACCGTAGGTTAGCTGGCCCGCTCCTACCCCGAGAGGGAGTCAGCGGTAGTCGTCCTCATCCAGTTCGACCTCGCGGGACTGCTCGACTGCGTCGGCCTCTGAGACCTCGCCACCAGCCAGGGAGGAGGCACGTCGCCACCAGCCCTTGTCATTCTCGCCGACCCCGAGACGCTGTTCGACCACGTCGGCTTCAGGAGACTCCAGATCGTTCTCCTGAGACTCCGGCTCTGGCTCCGGCGCTTGGGCCTCGGCCTCCTCGGCCTCGGGAGCGTGGGTGGAAAGGAAGTGGGCCCGCTCCTCGGAGCCCCCGCGCGGAGTGCGCTGGCGGTTTGCATCAGACGTCACAAGCGACTCCCATCTCGTGGGTGATCGTCTCTTCCACGCTACTGCCCCGTGACCACTGCGTGCAGCCGTACTGCCGCTCCGGCTATCGGCGCGACGAGCCGATACCGGATCGCCTTTAGGGTGCACATTGACTCTACGAGGGAGGTGAGTGCGGTGGAGCCGCGTCCGACCGATACGGCCGGTTCGCTCGTGCCTCCGTGGCCCGGCGAACACGTCACCCTTGGCGGTCGCCCGGTTTTCGTCCGCTCCGATCGCTGCGGTATCGGCTGCGCCGTGCCGCGCCAGCGGACCGTCTACGTCCACGGGCTAGCGGGATCGGCCATGGACTGGACCGACCTCATGGGCGCACTCCACGGCGAGTTCGCCGGAGAGGCGATCGACCTGCCCGGCTTCGGAGAGTCCCCGCCCCCCGCCGATGACGACTACGGTTTCGACGCCCAGGTGCGCGTCGTCACCGACCTCCTCCGTACCGGTCCCTGGCCGGTCCATCTCGTCGGCAACTCCATGGGCGCGGCGGTGGCCACCCGCCTGGCAGCCGAGTCTCCCGAGCTTGTGCGCACGTTGACTCTGATCGCGCCGGCCCTGCCCGACCTGCGCCCCATGCGGGTGCCCTACCAGATGACCGGCGCACTCGTCCCCGTGATCGGGCCGGCCGTCTACGACCGGATACAGCGGCGTCCACCGGAGGCACGGGTGCGCGACACCCTGGCGACCACCCACTACGACCCCGCCGCGATCCCGCGCCAGCGCCTGCTGGAGGCAGTGGCGGCCGAGCGCGCCCGCGACGGCCACCCCTACGCCCGGCGGGCCGTTCTCGAAACGTTGCGCGGTCTGGTCGGGGAGTACCTGCGGCGCGGCCCGCGCGCCTTGTGGCGCCAGGCCGCCCGTGTCGAGTGCCCGACCCTGCTCGTCTACTCGCGTCATGACCGGTTCGTGCACCGGCATATGGCCACCCGCGCCTTCTGGACGTTTCGCCGCAGTCGGCTCGTGCTGTTGGCCAAGGCCGGTCACGTACCGATGATGGAGCTGCCCGGCGTGGTCGCCCGCGAGTTACGCGCCTTCCTCCGCCGGCCTGAGCGGATGGGCCGGTTGCCCGATCCCGCCTGCCAGCCGGTGTGATCGCCCTATGGCCGCCGGCACCTAATCCGAAGTGCCCGAACCGGGAATCAAGAACCCCACCCCGTAGGTTGGGAACAATGCAAGTTCGTTGCGTTCTCACGGTTACCCCGTGCGCGAAGGGGCGTTAACGGGGCGGCACCGCCAGGAGCGCAGCGTCATCAATACGTTGAGGAGCTGTTGTGTCGCTGCCGCCGCTGGTCGAACCAGCCGACGAGCTGACTGTCGACGAGGTACGTCGATACTCCCGGCACCTGATCATCCCCGATGTGGGAATGACCGGCCAGAAACGCCTGAAGAACTCGAAGGTGCTGGTGGTCGGTGCCGGCGGACTGGGCTCTCCCGCCCTGCTCTACCTCGCGGCCGCCGGGGTGGGCACGCTGGGCATCATCGACTTCGATGTTGTGGACGAGTCCAACCTGCAACGCCAGATCATCCACGGTCAAAGCGACGTCGACCGGTCCAAGGCCGAGTCGGCGCAGGACTCCATCCGTGAGGTAAACCCCAATACCAATGTGGTGCTGCACCAGGAGCGCCTGGACTCCAGCAATGCCTTCCGCATCTTCGAGCCCTACGATCTCATCGTCGACGGCACAGACAACTTCGCCACCCGTTACCTGGTGAACGACACGTGCGTGCTGCTCGGCAAGCCCTACGTGTGGGGCTCCATCTACCGTTTCGACGGCCAGGCCTCGGTCTTTTGGGCCGAGCACGGTCCGTGCTACCGGTGCCTCTACCCTGAGCCGCCGCCGCCCGGCATGGTCCCCTCCTGCGCCGAAGGCGGCGTCCTGGGCGTGCTGTGCGCTTCCATCGGCTCGATCCAGGTCAACGAGGCCATCAAGCTCCTCGCCGGTTTCGGCGATCCGCTCGTCGGGCGGCTGATGATCTACGACGCCCTGGAGATGAACTACCGCACCGTCAAGGTCCGCAAGGACCCCGAGTGCCCGCTGTGCGGCAAGAACCCCTCCATCACCGAACTGATCGACTACGAGGAGTTCTGCGGAACCGTCTCCGACGATGCCCAGGACGCCGCAGCCGGCTCGACCATCACCGCCGGCGAGCTCAAGCAGATGATGGACGCCGGCGAGAACTTCCAGTTGGTGGATGTCCGCGAGCCCAACGAGTACGAGATCGTCAAGATCCCCGGCTCGGTCCTCATCCCCAAGGGAGAGTTCCTCAGCGGCGAAGCCTTCGCCAAGCTGCCTCAGGACAAGCGTGTCGTGCTGCACTGCAAGTCGGGGGCACGCTCCGCCGAGGCTCTGGCTGCTTTGCACAACGCTGGTTTCAGCGACGCCGTCCACGTCGGTGGCGGGGTGCTGGCCTGGGTCAACCAGGTCGACCCCAGCCTGCCGACCTACTAGCCGGCCCCGCCGTCCCAGCGGGCACGGCGCATGTCGACGCGAGGCGACCCCGTACGCATCGGGGTCGCCTCCGCGGCGTAGTGGTGCAGCGCCTGCACCTCAAGGCCCGGTGGAGGGCTGCCGTCAGCGCGGATCACCCGCCACCAGGCGACTCCGCCGCCCCACGCTGCCATAACCGCGCCGACCTGGCGCGGGCCGTCCGCGGCGAGATACTCCGCGACGTCGCCGTACGACATCACACGCCCCGGCGGTATCCGGTCGACGAGGTCGAGCACCTGCTCGGCGTACTCGTCGGGATGAGAGTCGCGACGTGGCATGCCTTGACTTTAGCGGCCTCCTCGCCGGCCGTTCCGCACGCTTTTAGACAGCGGGCCTGCTGCCGTAGACGAACGCGAAGCGGTCGGTGAACCGCAGGGTCTGCTCGGGGTGCTGGGCACGCATCTCGGCGGCGCCGGCGGCCAGTTCTTCGTCGCTGAAGGTGAAGAGGACCGACATCCACTTGTTGTGCTGCACCAGTCTGATGTAGTGCTCCCGGTCGACCGAAACCTCGAAGTCGTGGTAGTCGATCCTGGCGTCGAGACCGCCCGCACGCATGCCCGCGGCGATCGTCTCCGGCTCGGGGTGGCGCTCGGCGAAGCGCTCCAGCGCCGCCTGGAAGAGGGGGTAGTCCAGTTTCGGGGGCAAGCTGATGATGAGCATCCGGCCTCCCGGCGCCAGGAGACCGGCGAGTTCGCTCACCGTACGCGCCACGTCGGAGACGTGGTGGATGGTCTCTTTGACGAGGAGGGCGTCGAGTTGGTCGTAAGGGAGAGCGACGCTGCCCTCGGCTACCTCTTCCGCACCGGCGAGTACCGTCCGCATCCGCGCGTCGGCGGGAACCTGGTCCAGCATGCCCTGGATCGGGTCCACGCACAGCAAGGGTGTGTCGGGTGAGATACGGGGCAGCAGCCCGCGGTCGAACAGTCCGGTACCACCACCGATATCGGCTACCCGGTCGCCGGGCTGAACGTCGAGCGTGTCGGCGATCATGCCGTTCATCCACTCGACGTATTCGGCACTATGCTCCCAGTTACCGTCGTAGTCTTGGGCCAGGTGCTCATAGTGTGCCGCGATCGTGTCGCTCACGTGTTTCCTCCTCATACGTGGAGGTGTCATCAGTCACGGTCGCCATCGACCCCATCCGACCTTAGGGGCAGGGGCAGTGGTGCCGCGATCGTGGTTCGGCCGCGGCTCTCTCCTCGGCCTCCTCAGTGGCGGGTGAGGCGAGCACACGCTCCGCGCGCCGAGCCGCAATCGGACAGCGCGGTTTCCACCGCTAGTCCGGCGCCGCCTCGTATCCGTCTCCCAGCACGGCGCACCACCCCGGTGCGCTCCCGCGCGCCCGTTGCCACGGGGCGGCGCCCAGGTGGCGGACAAGACGGCGGGCTTTGCCGCCATCCGTGCCTAAGGTGGTCGTTTGGTCAGCGGCATCTGGTGAACTAGGCGCGATGAGCCTCTCTCCTTACCGGTTGGTGCGGCGCGCACGGCACGCGACGCCCCCGCCCGACCTTGACGACGAGCAGCGCCGCGTGGTCGCCCACCACGGCGGTCCCCTGCTCGTGCTCGCGGGACCGGGAACCGGCAAGACCACCACGATTGTCGAAGCCGTGGTCGACCGCATCGACAACCGTGGGATCGACCCCGCCCGCATCCTGGTGTTGACGTTTGGTCGCAAAGCCGCCCAGGAGTTGCGGCAGCGCATCACCGCCCGGCTGCGGCGCACCACCCGCGAGCCGCTGGCACTCACCTTCCACAGCTACGCCTACGCGCTCATCCGCCGCGAGTTCCAGCGCGCCGGCGATCTCGCCCCCCGGCTGCTGTCGGGCCCCGAACAGTTCATGGAAGTACGCGAACTGCTCACCGGCGAGGTCAGCGACGGCGCCCACCTGTGGCCCGAGCGGCTGCGCGCCACGCTCGACACCCGCGGCTTCGCCGAGGAGTTGCGCGACTTCCTCATGCGGGCCCAGGAGCGGGGGATCGAACCTCCCGACTTGGAGGTGTTCGGCCGGGAGCAGCAGCGCGACGACTGGATCGCCGCCGGTGACTTCCTCGACCGCTACATCGGCCGGTTCGACGTGGCGCCCGTGCCTACTTTCAACTACGCCGAACTGGTCCGTGTCGCGGCCAACCTGCTGGCCGACCCCGAGGTGCAGGCCAGGGAACGTGCCGCCCGCGAAATCGTTCTCGTCGACGAGTACCAAGACACCGACCCGGCCCAGGAGACGCTGCTGACCGCCCTGGCCGGCGACGGACGCGAGCTCATCGCCGTGGGCGACCCCGACCAGTCCATCTACGCCTTCCGTGGCGCCGACGTGCGCGGGATTTTGGAGTTTCCCCACCGCTTTCCCACGCTCACCGGTGATCCCGCGCCTGTGGTCGCCCTGCGCACGTGCCGGCGCAGCGGTCCCGACCTGCTGGCCGCGTCGCGGCGTATCGCTCACCGCCTGCCGGCGGCGCCCGCCGCCGGCAGCGGCCCGGTCAACGCCCACCGTGCTTTGGAGCCCGTCCCTGAGGCTCCGGCCGGCGAGGTGCGGGTGCTCGCCGCGGAGAGCCCGGCCCAGGAGGCCGCGGTCATCGCCGACACGTTGCGCCGCGCCCACCTCATCGACGGCGTAGCGTGGTCGGACATGGCCGTGCTGGTGCGCTCGGCTGCCCGCCAGGTTCCCGTGCTGCGCCGCGCCCTCATCGCCGCCGGTGTCCCTGTGGCCGTGGGCGGCGACGAGCTGCCGCTGGCCGCCGAGCCGCTCGTGCGCCCGCTCCTGCTGTTGATCCGCTGTGCGCTGCGCCCGGAAACACTCGACGAAGAGACCGCACACGAGCTGTTGACCAGCGCATTCGGCGACACTGACGCGCTAGGATTGCGCCGCCTCGGCCGTGCCCTGCGCCAACTTGAACTCGACGCCGGCGGTACCCGGGTGGCCGCCACCCTCATCGCCGAGGCGCTGGCCGACCCGCGGGAGCTGGCCATGGTCGCTCCTGAGGTGCGTGAACCCGCCGAACGTATTGCCGGCTACCTGCGGCTGATCCGTGACTCCGCGGCACAGGGCGGCTCGGCGGAGGACGTGCTGTGGGCCGTGTGGCAGGCCAGCGGGCTCGCCGACCACCTGCTCCGCATCAGCCAGGCAGGGGGGAGGCGGGGCGCGGCCGCCGATCGCGACCTGGACTCCGTCGTGGCGCTGTTCGACAGCGCCGCCCGCTACTGTGACCGTCTCCCTCCCGGGACCCCGCTGGGGTTCTTGGACGACCTTGAAGCCCAGGAAATCCCGGCGGACACGCTGTCGGAGCACACCCCCGAAGGGGATGCGGTGCGCATCCTCACGGCGCACCGCTCCAAGGGGCTGGAGTGGCCCCTGGTGATCGTCGCCGGTGTCCAGGAAGGCGAATGGCCCGACCTGCGGCTGCGCGGTTCCTTGCTGGGCGTGGAGCACCTCCTCGACACCGCCGCGGGGATCACCGAGGGGTCCGGGGCCGCTCTCACCTCCAAGCTGCTCAACGAGGAGCGTCGCCTGTTCTACGTGGCTGTCACTCGCGCGCGGCACACGCTCGTCGTCACCGCGGTCGGCGGTGACGACACCGAGGAGCGGCCGTCGCGGTTCCTCACCGAACTGGGCGCCGGTGAGCCCGAGCGCGTCTCCACGGGCCGCCGCTGGCTGTCCCTGCCCGCGCTCGTGGCCGATCTCCGCTCGGTTGTCACCGACTCCACCAGCCCCGAACCGCTGCGCCGGGCCGCGGCGGCCCACTTGGCTCGTCTCGCCGACGAGGGGGTGCGCGGTGCTGACCCCGCCGAGTGGTATGCGCTGACCGAGCTTTCCGACGATCGGCCGCTGATCGACGAGGACGGTGGCATCCGCGTTTCGCCGTCACAGGTCGAAACCTTCGGCGAGTGCGAGCTGCGCTGGCTGCTGGAGCGTGCCGCTGGAGCCGGCGGCACGCAGGCGGCTTCCACCCTGGGCAGCGTGGTACACGCGATCGCCGTCCTCGTGGCCGAGGGCGCCGATCTGCCTGAAGTGCAGCGTCGGATGGACGACATCTGGTCAGAGCTGGATTTCGGGGGGCCATGGTATGCCGACAAGCAGCGCGAAAAGGCTGAACGCATGGTTCGTAAGCTGCTGGCCTGGCAAGACGACAACCAGCGGGAGTTGGTCGTCACCGAGCAGGGGTTCTCCGTCGACATCGGTGGTGTCGAGATCACCGGCCGGGTCGACCGGTTGGAGCGCGATGAGCAGGGGCGCGCGTTCGTCGTCGACATCAAGACGGGCAAGGCCCCCCCGGAGGCCGAGATTGGTCGCCACGCCCAACTCGGCGTCTACCAGCTCGCCGTGCTCAAGGCCGCCTTCGATCGTTTCGGGCTCACTGAGCCGGGCGGGGCGGCGCTGGTGCAGGTCGGAGAGGAGCGCGTCAAGCCCAAGGAGCAGTCGCAGCGGGCTCTTGGCGACGACCCTGACCCTGGTTGGGCCGAGCGGCTGGTGCGTGACGTCGCCACGGGCATGGCCGGAGCCACGTTCCAGGCTCGACCGGGCAAGGCGTGCACCGTCTGCGCGGTCCGCGCGAGCTGCCCGGCCCGCGAGGAGGGAGAGCAGGTGTGACCCGAGCGTGAGGAGCGCCCGGCCCGGCAGGGCCGACGAGGACGGCCGGGGCGTATCGACGATCGGCGACCAGCCTTCTCGGGGGTTGCGGCGGGGTGGGGGGCTGATCTGTGGGGAGTGCGCGGGGTTTCCCGTCGCTCGTGCCTCGATCGCTTCGCGATCTCGGCAGCCTGGGGCGGGCTGGGGCCAGGGTGGGGTGGGTACCGTTGCTCATCGTCTTCCGATGCGCCCTCTGCCACCCCCTGTGGAGGAGGGTTATCTATTGCTGGACCTCCGCTATAGTGGCCTCTTTAAAATTGTCGAGGTGGGGAGGGTTATCTATTGCTGGACCTCCGCCACAGCGCCCCCCTTAAAGCTGCCGAGATCGCGAAGCGATCGAGGCACGAGCGAACAGCACTCTCTTCAGACCCGGGCAAGTGACAGCCCCCACCCACGACCCACCCGCCACGACCACGCACCGATCAACACACGAGCCAACGCCACCCCACCTCGCTTGACCCCCCACAGAAACACCCCCATTACCTTTTAGGGAGTTCCGCAAGGGAACTCCCGGCCTTCGGGCCCGGCAGGACTGGTCCCCCCTGTCATCGATGATCCGGGGGGTGGTGTCACCGGGCACCGGAGGCACCGCCAGACCGC